>NZ_BAAGXY010000005.1:0-63606 GCF_054779595.1 Angustibacter peucedani | reverse complement strand
GCCCCCGGCGGCAGCGGCACGGGCACGGGCGCGGAGGCGGCGGGGGAGTCGGGGACCGCCGGCCCGCCGGGGCGCACGGCCAGACCGACGTCCAGGGCGCCGCCGAGCACCTGCTCCTGCGCCCAGCCGGGGCCGGGGTGCAGCACGTGGTCGGCGGGCAGCGCGAGCGCGACGAGCCGGGCCGCGGGGCTGACGTCGGCCGGGAGCTGCGACACCAGCAGGTAGCCGTGCAGCCAGTCGCGCAGCCGCAGCCGTCCGGGCAGGGACTCGGGGTCGACGTCGGCGACGGCCTCGGCGAGCGCGGCCCAGGTGACCGGCGTCCAGGCGTCGCGGTCGTCCCACGAGCGGCCGACCAGCACGCCGTCGTCGCGGGGCTGCAGCGGCACGTCGTGCAGCACGCTCGCCGCCAGCGTGCCGCGGCGCAGCGCACCGAGGTCGACCGGCGTGCTCACAGCACGACGGTAGAGGTCCCTGCCACGCGCGGCCAGGCCAGGTGGCCCGCTACGGCCCACCTCCACCCCAACGGCTCAGGACGACGTCCGAGCGCACCGGCCGGTCACGCACGGTGCTCGGTCAGCGGGCGGTCCAGCCGCCGTCCAGGCCGAAGGACGCCCCCGTGATCGAGGCCGCCGCGGGACTGCACAGGTAGGCCACGAGCTCGGCCACCTCGGCCGGCTCGACCAGGCGCTTGACCGCCACCGGTGCCAGCATCACCTGCTCGAGCACCTCGTCCTCGGCGATGCCGTGCGCGACCGCCTGGTCGGCGACCTGCCGCTCGACGAGCGGCGTGCGCACGTAGGCGGGGTTGACGCAGTTGCTCGTGACGCCGTGCTCGGCACCTTCGAGGGCCACCACCTTGCTCAGCCCCTCGAGACCGTGCTTGGCGGTGACGTAGGCGGACTTGAACGGCGACGCGCGCAACCCGTGCACCGACGACACGTTGACCACGCGGCCCCAGCCGCGCCGGTACATGGCGGGCAGCGCACCGCGCACCAGCCGGAACGGCGCCTCGAGCATCACGGTCAGCACCAGGTGGAAGACCTCGGGCGGGAACTCGTGCAGCGGGGCCACGTGCTGCAGCCCCGCGTTGTTGACGAGGACGTCGACGTCCAGGTCGAGCGCGTCGACGGCGTCCAGGTCGGACAGGTCGCACACCGCGGCCTCGGCGCCCAGCTCGTCGGCGAGCCGGCCCAGCCCCTCGGCGTCGCGGTCGACCAGCCGCAGGCGCGCGCCTGCGGCGTGCAGCCGCTGCGCCACCGCGGCGCCGATGCCGCTGGCCGCACCGGTGACCAGGGCCGTGCGGCCGTCGAGGTCGAGCAGGCTGCCGGCTGAAGGGCTCGTCATGGCCCCGACGCTAGGGGTGGCCCGGCCCCCTCGCAGGGCGAGGGGACGACGACGGGGCACCGAGCGGTGCTCGGTGCCCCGTCGTGGCGTGGGTACGCGTCGCCGGCTCAGGCCGGGACGCTCGCGACGCCGCGCTCCAGGAAGCGCCCGCCGCCCGCGGCCTCGGCCACGCCCGAGCGGTCGAGCAGCGGCGTCAGGCCGCCGTTCCAGAACGAGAAGCCCGCACCCGTGATCATCGCGAGGTCGAGGTCCTCGGGGGCGGCGACGACACCCTCGTCGAGCATCCGCCGGGCCTCGTCGGCCAGGGCCGAGAGCACGCGCTCGCGCACCTGCTCGCGGGTGAGGACGACCGGCTCGGCCGGCTGCTCGAACAGCGCCGCGACCTCGGGGTCGAGCGAGGGCTTCGGGCCGTCCCAGACGTAGAACCCGGGCTTGCCGGCCTGGACGACGCGCCGCAGGTTCTCGCTGACGTAGAACCGGTCGGGGAACGCGCCGGCCAGCGTCTCGGAGTTGTGCAGCGCGATCGCCGGACCCACCAGCGCCAGCAGCACGAACGGCGGCATCGGCGCGAGGCCGGCGAACGCGCCGTCCGCGACGTCGACCGGCGTGCCCTCGTCGACCACCCGGCTGACCTCGCCCATGAACCGGCCGAGCAGCCGGTTGACGATGAAGGACGGCGAGTCCTTGACCAGGATGCTGGTCTTGCGCAGGGCCTTGCCGGTGGCGAACGCGGTGGCGAGGGTGGCGTCGTCGGTCTGCTCGCCCTTGACGATCTCGAGCAGCGGCATGATCGCGACCGGGTTGAAGAAGTGGAAGCCCACGACCCGCTCGGGGTGCTGCAGCCCGGACGCCATCTCGGTGATCGACAGCGACGAGGTGTTGGTGGCCAGCACGCACTCGGCCGGCACCACGGCCTCGACCTCGGCGAAGACCTTCTGCTTCACCGACATCTCCTCGAACACCGCCTCGATGACGAAGTCGGCGTCGGCGAAGCCGTCCTTCGACGTCGAGCCGGTGAGCAGGCCCTTGAGCTTGTTCGCCTGGTCGGGACCGATGCGCTTCTTGGCCAGGAGCTGGTCGACCTCCTGGTGCACGTAGGCGACGCCCTTGTCGACGCGCGCCTGGTCGAGGTCGGTCATGACGACCGGCACCTCGAGGCGGCGCACGAGCAGCAGCGCGAGCTGGCTGGCCATCAGGCCCGCGCCGACGACGCCGACCTTGGTGACCGGCCGCGCCAGGCCCTTGTCGGGGGCGCCGGCCGGGCGCTTGGCCCGGCCCTGCACCAGGTTGAACGAGTAGACGCCGGACCGGAACTCCTCGCTCATGATGAGGTCGGCGAGCGCCTCGTCCTCGGCGGCGAACCCGGCGTCGCGGTCGGCGGTGCGGGCGGCGCTGACGATGTCGAGGGCGCGGTAGGGCGCCGGAGCCGCCCCGCCGGTCTTGGCGTCGGCGAAGGCCTTGGCCCCGGCGACGGCCGCCTCCCAGGCCTGCTCGTCGCGGTCGACCTCGGGACGCTGCACGACGACCTCGCCGCGGACGACGGCCGAGGCCCAGTGCAGCGACTGCTCGAGGAAGTCGGCCGGCTCGAACATGGCGTCGGCCAGGCCGAGCTGGAACGCCTGCGGGCCCTTGAGCATCCGGTTCTGCGACAACGGGTTCTCGATGATGACCTTGAGGGCGGTGGCCACGCCGACGAGGTTCGGCAGCAGGTGGTTGCCGCCCCAGCCCGGCACCAGGCCCAGGAACGTCTCGGGCAGGGCGACGGCCGGGACGCCGCTGGAGATGGTGCGGTAGGTCGAGTGCAGCGCGACCTCGACGCCACCGCCCATCGCGGCACCGTTCACGAAGGCGAACGACGGCACGGCGAGCTCGCCGAGCCGGCGCAGCTGGTCGTGGCCGAACCGCGCGATGGTGAGGGCCTGCTCGCGGTCGGACAGCGAGCCGACGTCCTTCAGGTCCGCACCGACGGCGAAGATGAACGGCTTGCCGGTGATGCCGACCGCCGCGATCTCGCCGGCCTCGGCGCGGGCGCTGACGTCGTCCAGGGCGGCCTTGAGGTTGAGCAGGCCGCGCGCGCCCAGCGTCGTCGGCTTGGTGTGGTCGAAGCCGTTGTCCATCGTGATGAGCGCGAGCGTCCCCGCGCCGCCGGGCAGCGCGACGTCGCGGACGTGGAAGCTCGTGACCCGCTCGTCGGCGCCGGCCGCGGCCAGCTGCTCGGTGGCGGCCAGGGTGGCGGCGGTGTCGTGGCCGGTGGTCGTGGTGGTCATCAGGCCGCAGCCCCCTCGTCGGTCGTGACGTCCTTGCCGTAGTCGGCGTGGTGCGGGTTCTCCCAGATCACCGCGCCGCCCATGCCGATGCCGATGCACATGGCGGTCAGGCCGTAGCGCACCTCGGGGTGCTCCTCGAACTGCCGCGACAGCTGCGTCATGAGCCGCACGCCGGACGACGCCAGCGGGTGGCCGGTGGCGATCGCGCCGCCGTACTGGTTGACCCGGTCGTCGTCGTCCGCGATGCCGAAGTGGTCGAGGAACGCGAGCACCTGGACGGCGAACGCCTCGTTGAGCTCGAACAGCCCGATGTCGTCGATGGTCAGGCCGGCCTGCCGCAGCGCCTTCTCGGTGGCCGGCACCGGCCCGATGCCCATGACCTCGGGCTCGACGCCGACGAACGCGTACTGCACCAGGCGCATGCGAGCGGTCAGGCCGAGCTCCTCGGCCGCCTCGGCCGAGGCCAGGATGCACGCCGTGGCGCCGTCGTTCAGGCCGGCAGCGTTGCCCGCCGTGACCCGGCCGTGCGGGCGGAACGGCGTCTTGAGAGCGGCCAGGTCGTCGAGCGTCGTGCCGGGGCGGGGCGGCTCGTCCTGCGTCGACAGGCCCCAGCCGAGCTCGTCGTGTCGGGTGGCCACGGGCACCAGGTCGGGCTGGATCTTGTTCTCCGCGTAGGCCTTCGCCAGCTTGTCCTGGCTGCCGACGGCGAACGTGTCGGACCGCTCCTTGGTGATCTCGGGGTAGCGGTCGTGCAGGTTCTCGGCGGTCGAGCCCATCACCAGCGCGGAGGGGTCGACGAGCTTCTCGGCGACGATCCGCGGGTTGGGGTCGACGCCCTCGCCCATCGGGTGGTGCCCCATGTGCTCGACGCCGCCGGCGATGACGACGTCGTAGGCGCCGAACGCGATGCCGGACGCCGTGGTGGTGACCGCGGTCATCGCTCCCGCGCACATGCGGTCGATCGAGAAACCGGGCACGGACTTCGGCAGGCCCGACAGCAGCGCGGCGAGCCGGCCGATGGTCAGGCCCTGGTCGCCGATCTGCGTGGTCGCCGCGATGGCGACGTCGTCGACGCGCTCCGGCGGCAGCTGCGGGTTGCGGCGCACGAGCTCGCGGATGCACTTGATGACCAGGTCGTCGGCGCGGGTCTGCGCGTAGACGCCCTTCTGGCCGGCCTTGCCGAACGGTGTGCGGACACCGTCGACGAAGACGACGTCTCGGAGCGCGCGGGGCACGGTTCCTCCGGGGGTGTGAGGCGGGGCGGCGCCCGGTCGCGGTCGACCGGTCGCGGTGGGTCGCCTGCCAGGCTACTCGCCGGTAACAAGAGCGGGAAGCCAGGCCTGCTGTGAGGGGGGTCACCCGGCGCGGACGGGTGGACCGCGACCACCTGCCGGACGACGGCACCGGCCGCCTCGTAGCATCTGCGCCCATGACGTCGGTGGACCTCCTGGTGCTCGGCGCGGGCGTCTCGGGGCTGATGGCCGCGCGCCGGGCCGCAGCCCGCGGGCTGTCGGTGCTGGTGCTCGAGCAGGGCGACCACGTCGGCGGCCGCGCGGCGAGCTTCGAGGTCGGCGGGATGCGGGTCGACCACGGCTCGCGGCGGCTGCACCCGGCGGTCGACGCCGACCTGCTGGCCGACCTGCGCTCGCTGCTCGGCGACGACCTGCAGACGCGTCCGCGGCAGGGCCGGCTCGACGTCGGCGGGCACTGGATCTCGTTCCCGCTCAAGGGCGCCGACCTCGCCACCCGGTTGCCCCGCCGGCTGGCGATCGCGGCGGCGCGCGACGCCGCGCTGGCCCCGACGCGGCGCCAGCACGGCGACTCGTACGCCTCGGTGCTGCGCGCCGGGCTCGGCCCGGCCCTGTACGAGGCGGTCTACGGTCCGTACGCCCGCAAGCTGTGGGGGCTGGACGGCGAGCAGCTCGACGCCGAGCAGGCGCGCAGCCGGATCGCCGCCGACGGACCGCTGAAGATGGCCGGACGCCTCCTGCGCCGCAACCGGCTCGAGCACTCGACGGGGCACGGCGCCGTGTTCCACTACCCCCGCAAGGGATTCGGCCAGATCCCCGAGGCGCTCGCCCAGGCGGCGGTCGACGACGGCGCGACGATCGTCACCGGCGCCTCGCTCGGCACGCTGCACGCCCGTACCGACGGCGTCCGGCTGCTGTGGGAGGGCGGCGAGGTGCAGGCCGGCCAGGCGTTCTCGACGCTGCCGATGACGTCGCTCGCCCGCGTCGCCCGCCCCGCGCCGTCCGCACAGGTCGTCGGCGACGCCAGCGCGCTGGTCTTCCGCGCCATGGTGCTCGTCCACGTCGTGCACGAGGGCGGCCGGTGGACGCCGTTCGACGCGCACTACCTCCCGACGCCGGGCACGCCCGTGTCACGCCTGAGCGAGCCGGCGAACTACCGGGTCAGCGCCGACGACCCCACCGACCGCACCGTCGTGTGCGCCGAGATCCCCTGTGCCGTGGGCGATGCGACGTGGGATGCCTCGGACGACGACCTGGTGGCGGTCGTGCAGGACGCCGTGCAGCGCCTCGGCCTGCCCCCGCTGCGGGTCGGCGGCCACGAGGTGCGCCGCGTGCGGCGCGTGTACCCGGTGTACCGCAAGGGGTACGCCGAGCGGCTGGCCGGGCTCGACGCCTGGAGCGAGCGGCTCGCGCACGTCACGACGTTCGGCCGGCTCGGGCTCTTCGTGCACGACAACACCCACCACGCGCTCCGCATGGGCTGGGACGCCGTCGAGTGCCTGCGCACGGACGGCGCCCCGGCGCCGGGGTCGCGGTCGCCGGTCGGGATGGACCACCGCTGCTGGCAGGACGCGCGCGAGCGCTACCGCCGGCACGTCGTCGAGGACTAGCTGGCGGCCTCGTCGCTGCCGGCCTCGTCGGTGCTCGCCGGGGCGGAGGCGGCGTCGCGCGCGGCCTTGCTCGCCGCGGTCTCGGCCATGGCCTCGCGCAGCAGCGGGCCGACCAGCTCGACCTGCCACGGCCGGGCGCGCAGCTCGACCAGCCGGGCGTCCAGGTCGTCCGGCGGCTCCCAGAGCACGCGGCGCACGGTGTCGGGCGTCATGAGGTTCTCGACCGGCACGGCGAGCTTCTCGGACAGCTCGGCGATCGCGGCGCGGGCGTGCGCCAGCCGGGCCGCGGCGTCCGGGTCGCGGTCGGCCCAGGCCCGGGGAGGCGGCGGGCCGTCGCTCGGCAGCGAGTGCAGGGGCAGCTGCTCCTCCGGCGTCTTGCGCCCGCGCAAGAGGGCCTCGAGCCACCGGCTGCCGTGGCGGCGCGCCGACGGGCCGGTGAAGCCGGGGACGACGACGAGCTCGTCCATCGTCGTGGGCGACGCGCTCACCGCGGCGACGAGCGCGGCGTCGGGCAGCACCCGGCCGGGGGAGACGTCGCGCTGGCGGGCGAGGGCGTCGCGGGTGGTCCAGAGCTCGCGCAGCATGGCCAGCTGGCGGCGGCTGCGCAGCTTGTGGGTGCCGCTGGTGCGGCGCCAGGGGTCGACGCGCGGGGTGGCCGCCGGGGCCTCGACGATCGCGGCGAACTCCTGCTGCGCCCAGCCGAGCTTGCCCTGCTCCTCGAGCAGCGCAGCCACGGCGTCGCGCAGGTCGACGAGCACCTCGACGTCCAGCGCGGCGTAGCGCAGCCACGACTCGGGCAGCGGCCGCGTCGACCAGTCGACCGCGGAGTGCTCCTTGGCCAGGGCCAGCCCCAGCAGCTCGGCGACGACGGCGCCGAGCCCGACCCGCGGCAGCCCGGCCAGCCGGGCGCCGAGCTCGGTGTCGAACAGCCGCGAGGGGCGCATGCCGACCTCGGCCAGGCACGGCAGGTCCTGCGTCGCGGCGTGCAGCACCCACTCGACGTCCGCGAGCGCGTCGCCGAGCGGGGACAGGTCGGGGCAGGCCACCGGGTCGACCAACCAGGTGCCCGCGCCCTCGCGCCGCAGCTGCACCAGGAAGGCCGCCTGGCCGTACCGGTAGCCCGACGCGCGCTCGGCGTCGACGGCGACGGGGCCGGTGCCGGAGGCGAGGGCCTCGGCCGCGCGCAGCAGGTCGCGCTCCTCGACGACGACGTCGGGAACGCCGTCCCGCGGCTCGACGAGCGGGGTGGGTTCGGCCTCGGTCACGGGGCCACCGTACGCGGTCGGCGCAGGCCGACCGCCGCGCGCGGGCTAGTGGATGACGCCGGCGCGCAGCGACAGCATGACCATCTCGGCCCGGTCGCCCGTGCCGACCTTGCGCGCGATGCGCGCCAGGTGGCTCTTGACCGTGAGGGCCGACAGGCCCAGCGAGGCGCCGATCTCCTTGTTGGAGCGGCCGTTCGCGACGTGCTGGAGCACCTCGATCTCGCGCTCGGACAGCTGCTCGGCCAGGCCGCCGCTGCCGACGGGGGCGCCGGAGCCGGCGGGACGGCCGGACACCAGGAAGCACCGGACGCCGGCGGTCAGGGCGCCGCGCACGGTGTACGCGTCGTCCAGGGTCGAGATGACGACCCCGCGCTGCCAGCCGATGGCCTTGAGGTCGCGCAGCAGCGCGACGCCGGAGCCGTCGGGCAGCGAGACGTCGGTGATGCAGACGGCGTGCGGGCCCAGCAGGCGGGCCCGACGGCGGGCCTCCTCGACCGTGCCGGCCTGGACGACCTCGCGCGCCCCGAGGCTGCGCATCATCCGGCTGACGGACTCGCGCGGTCCCTGGGGGCCGATGACGACGAGCGCCGCGAACCGTCCCGGTCGCGACAGGGGCACACCAGCAACGCGCTCGGCCACCGCAGCCACGCCTGCCTCCTCGTTCACAACACCGACGACTCGGACGAACCGGTCGGCCCGCTCCTGTCCTGCACGGGAAGCATCGGCAGGCGATGGCCCAGGCTTGACCTGATCGCGCGAACTGCTTGCGCCGGACGCCGGGTCAGCGGCGACGGGCGGGGAGGGCCGTGACGCCCTCGGGCAGCGGCGGCAGCCCCGCGACGGTGCACAGCAGGTCGGTCCAGGCGAGCAGGTGCGGGCCCAGGTCGTCGTCCGTCGGCGTCCACGACGCGCGGATCTCGATCTCGACGCCGGAGGGCCGGTCGGACAGCGCGGCGAAGCTCTCGGACACCACCCGCGTGACCGTGCCGCCCTCGCTGACGAACCCGGTGCCGCGGTGGTGCAGCGACTCGAGCAGCCACGACCAGCCCACCTCGCCGAGCAGCGGGTCCGAGCCCATCTCGGGCTCGAGGTCGGCCCGCACGAAGGTGACGGCGCGGAAGGTGCCCCCCCACGGCTCGGGTGCCGCGGGGTCGTGCAGCAGCACGAACCGGCCGGTGGCCAGCTCCTCGGCCTCGCCGTCCGGACGCCGGTCGACGACGTCCGCGGTGAGGGCCACCGAGTAGGGGGCGATGCGGCCGGGCGAGGGGGCCTCGGTCAGCACGACGTCCGGCCGCACGGGCGCGGCCTTCAGCGCGGCGAGCGCCCGCTGGAACGGCTCCGGGGCGTCGTCGGGCATGCCCCTGGCGACCATGGGGGGAGCGTACGTCGCACCGACCCGCACCGGGAGCAGGCACGCCGCGTGGCTAGCCTGCGCTGGTGGCCGTCGTCCTCGCCCTGCTGTCGAGCGTCGTCTGGGGGAGCTCGGACTTCCTCGGCGGCCTCGCCTCGCGCCGTCGTCCGGCGGTGGCCGTCGTGGCGGTCTCGCAGGCGTGCGGCCTGGTCGCGATCGGGGTGCTCGCGCTGGCGACCGGGGCGTGGCACGGACCGACCACCTGGGTGGTCTGGTCGGTGCTGGCCGGCCTGGCCGGCACGTCGGGCCTGGTGTGCTTCTACGCCGCGCTGGGCGCCGGCACGATGGGCGTGGTGTCGCCCATCGCCGCGCTGGGCGCGGTGGTGCCCGTCGCGATCGGCGTCGTGCAGGGCGAGCGGCCCGGCGCGGTGACCACGGCCGGGCTGGTGGTGGCGCTCGCCGGCGCCGTGCTGGCGAGCGGTCCCGAGCTGCGCGGGGGAGCGGGGGCCCGACCGGTGGCGCTGGCCGCGCTGGCCGGCGTGGGGTTCGGCCTGGCCCTCGTGCTCATCGAGCGGGGCGCGCGCAGCGACGCCGTCATGACCCTCACCGGCATGCGCGCCACCAGCGTGCTGGTGTTCGCGGTCGTCGCGCTCGTGGTGCGCGGGGTCGGCGGGATCGGCGCGCGCGACCTGCCCCTGCTCGCGGTCGTCGGCGTCGGGGACGTCGGCGCCAACGTGCTGTTCGCCCTGGCCTCCCAGCGCGGGTTCCTGTCGATCACCGCGCTGCTCGGCTCGCTCTACCCGGTGGTCACGGTGGTGCTCGCCCGGGTGGTGCTGCACGAGCGGCTCAGCCGGGTGCAGCTCGTCGGCGTGGTGGGCGCCCTGGCCGGCGTGGCCCTCGTCGCGCTCGGCCGGGCCGGCTGAGCGGCGCACGGTCCGACTGCTGCCGCGTGCGAGCATGGACGCCGTGACGACCGCCCCCTCGCCCGTGCCCGCGACGCTCGCCGGCTCGCCGTTCCTGCGGGCCTGCCGCCGCGAGCGCGCCGACCGCACGCCGGTGTGGTTCATGCGCCAGGCCGGGCGCTCGCTGCCGGAGTACCGCCGGGTGCGCGAGGGCATCTCGATGCTGGACTCCTGCGCGCGCCCCGAGCTCGTCACCGAGATCACGTTGCAGCCGGTGCGGCGCTACGGCGTCGACGCGGCGATCTTCTACAGCGACATCGTGGTGCCGCTCAAGGCGATCGGCGTCGACCTCGACATCGTCCCGGGCGTGGGCCCGGTGGTGGCCGAGCCGTTCCGCACCGCCGCGGACCTCGACCGGCTCCCGGAGCTCACGCCGGCCGACGTCCCGTACGTCACGGACGCCGTGCGGATGCTCGTCGCCGAGCTCGGCCCGACGCCGCTGATCGGCTTCGCCGGGGCGCCGTACACGCTGGCGTCCTACCTGGTCGAGGGCGGGCCGTCGAAGAACCACGAGCGCACCAAGGCGCTGATGTACGGAGACCCCGAGCTGTGGCACGCGCTGGCCGGCCGCCTGGCCGCGATCGCGGGCGCGTTCCTGCGGGTGCAGGTCGAGGCCGGGGCGAGCGCCGTGCAGCTGTTCGACTCCTGGGTCGGCGCGCTGCCCCTGGCCGACTACGTCGAGCTGGTGCAGCCGCACTCGGCAGCGGCCCTGGCGGCGGTCGCCGACCTCGGGGTGCCGCGCATCCACTTCGGCGTCGGCACCGGTGAGCTGCTGCCCGCGATGGGCGAGGCCGGCGCGGACGTCGTCGGCGTCGACTTCCGGGTGCCGCTCGACGAGGCGTCGCGCCGCATCGGGCCCGACCGTGCCGTGCAGGGCAACCTCGACCCCGCGCTGCTGTTCGCGCCGGCGCCGGTGCTCGAGCGCCGGGTGCTCGCGACGGTCGAGGCCGGACGCCGCACCCCGGGTCACGTGTTCAACCTGGGGCACGGCGTCCCGCCGGGTGCGGACCCGGACGTGCTGGCCCGCGTCGTCGAGCTGGTTCAGGGAGCGGGCTGAGGCTGCGGCGCCACCGGGGCGGCGGCCGTGCCGGGACCCGCCGAGGCGCGGTGCCGCCGCCACCAGCGGTAGGCAGGCACGCCCACCAGCGCGGCGACCACCGCGAAGGGCAGCAGCGCGCCGAGCACGGTCAGCAGCACGGTGAGGGCGGCGACCAGCGCCGACCACCCGCCCTCCAGCCCGGCCAGGAAGCCGTCCTGCTCGGCGGGCGGCGTCGGCTGGACGACGGTCGGCGGGGTCAGGCTCACGGTCAGGGTCGACAGCGCGGTGCGGTCCTCCAGCGACTTCAACTGGGCCTGCAGCGACTCGAGGTCGGCCTCGCGGCGCGAGAGCTCGCTCTCGATCTGCACGACCTGGCCGAGGTTGGCGGCCCGGGCCAGCAGCGCCCGCACCCGCTCGACGCTCGCGGTCTGCGACGACACCCGGCTGCGGACGTCGACGTAGGTCGAGCTGACGTCCTCGCTGGACTGGTTGCGGCTGAGCACCGTGCCGGTCTCGGCGACCTGGCCCATCACCCGGTCGAGCGCGGTCGTCGGCACCCGCAGGGTCAGCACCGACTCGCTGTACCCCTGGCGCTGCTCGGGCTCGGGGAGCCCCGGCTCCGGCGGGCTGCTGGTCGTCTTCTCGTCGGCGACGAACCCCTTGGCCGCCTCGGCGACCGTCCGCACGCGCGCCGCGGCGGCCGTGACGTCCTTCGTGCGCACCGCCATGTCGGCCGTGCGGATCACCCGCTGGTCGGTGACGGCCGGGGCCGCGGCGTCGACCCGGCCCCCGTCGACCGCACCGTCCGAACCGTTCCCGCCGTCGGCACCGACGGCGCTGCTGCCGCCGGCGGAGTCCCCGGCGGACTTCTCGACCACCACCCCACCGCTGTCGCCGGGCTGGGACGGCCCGGCCACCCCGCGCTCGACCGCCGCGCCGGACGACGCGGTGTCGCTGCTGCCCCCTCCGCCGCAGCCGGCGAGCAGCACGAGCGCGAGCACCGCTCCGGCCGCCGTCCCCACCCTGGTCGTGGTCCTGGTCATGGCTCCTCCGTCCACCGGATCTGCGCTGTCGGGGGTCGGACGCCGCCCGCCGGACGGCGCGTTCCACCCCGTCGATCTCGATCCGGTCACGGTCTGCGAACCTCGACGGCATGCGCGTCGTGGTGGTCGGGGCCGGCATCGCGGGCCTGGCTGCCGCCTGGGAGCTCGTGCAGCACGACCCTGTCGCCGCGGCCGACCTCGAGGTCGTCGTCCTGGACGCCGCACCCCGGGTGGGCGGCAAGCTGGTCGTCGGCGAGGTCGGCGGCGTCACGGTCGACCTGGGCGCGGAGTCGCTGCTCGCCCGCCGGCCCGAGGCGCTCGAGCTGGCCCGCGAGGTGGGGCTGGCCGACGACCTCGTGACCCCGCGGCCGGTGGGCGCCGCGCTCTGGAGCGCGGGAGACCTGCACCCGCTGCCCGCCGGGACGCTCATGGGCGTGCCGTCGTCCACCACCGGCCTGGCCGGCCTGCTGGACGACGACGGGCTGGCTGCCGTGTCCCGCGAGCCCGAGCAGGTGTGGGCGCCGGTCGAGGCGGACGACGTGGCCGTGGCGGACCTCGTGGCCCGTCGTGTCGGCGCGGGTGTGGTCGACCGGCTGGTCGAGCCGTTGCTCGGCGGCGTCTACGCCGGGCGCGCCGCCGCGCTGTCGCTGCGCGCCACGGTGCCGGCCCTGTGGGACGCCGCGGTGCGCGGGCGCTCGCTCGTGGAGACCGCGCGCGGCGCCGCCGAGCGGGGCACCTCCACGCAAGGGCCGGTCTTCGCCGGGGTGCGCGGCGGCGTCGGGCGCCTGCCCCTCGCGGCCGCCGCGGCCGTGCGCGAGCGCGGTGGCCGCGTCCGCACCGGCACGACCGTGCGCTCGCTCGCCCGGACGTCGTCCGGCTGGCGGCTCGTCACCGGGCCGACCACCGACGAGGTGGTGCTCGACGCCGACGCCGTGGTGCTCGCGACGCCGGCGGCGCCGACGGCCCGCCTGCTGCGGGACGTCGCTCCGGCGGCCGCCCGCGCCCTCGGCGAGGTCGAGCACGCCAGCGTCGCGCTGGTGACCTTCGTCCTCGACCGCACGACCGCCACCGGGCTGACCGGCTCGGGCGTGCTCGTGCCGCCGGTCGACGGCCGGTACGCCAAGGCCGCGACCTTCTCCTCGACCAAGTGGGGCTGGGTGGACGACGCCGCGACCGACCGCGTCGTGGTGCGGGCCTCCGTCGGCCGGCACGGCGGCATCGAGGACCTGCAGCTCCCCGACGACGAGGTCGCCCGGCGCGTCCTGGCCGACCTGCGCGAGCTGCCGGGCGTCACGCTGTCCGACCCGCTCGAGGTCCAGGTCACCCGCTGGGGCGGCGGCCTGCCGCAGTACGCCGTGGGCCACCTCGACCGCGTGGCGCGGGCGCTCGCGGACGTCGAGCGCCACCCCGGGCTGGCGCTCGCCGGGGCCGCCTACGAGGGGGTCGGGATCCCGGCCTGCGTGGCCTCGGGACGGCGGGCCGCCAGCGCGGTGATCGCCGACCTGGCGGTGCGCGGCGGCTGACCCCCGGGCGGTCCGTGGACGGCGCGGCGCGCGATGATGGACCCATGAGCGAGACGGGCGGACGGGTCAAGGCGCGCGAGATCAACCAGGTCGTGCGGTACGCGATGTGGTCGGTGTTCGCGGTGCGCGACGGGCTCGGCGCCGACCGCGAGGGCCTGGTCGCCGAGGTCGAGCAGCTGCTGAAGGACCTGGCGGGCGACGACCTGGTGGTGCGCGGCTTCTACGACGTGGCCGGCCTGCGCGCCGACGCCGACGTCATGGTGTGGTGGCACGCGCCGTCCGTCGAGACCGTGCAGGCGGCCTACCAGCGGCTGCGGCGCACCGAGCTCGGCCGGCACCTGGTGCCGGTCTGGTCGCAGGTCGCGCTGCACCGGCCGGCGGAGTTCAACAAGAGCCACGTGCCGGCGTTCATGGCGGGGGAGGAGCCGCGCGGGTACCTGTGCGTCTACCCGTTCGTGCGCTCCTACGACTGGTACCTGCTGCCGGACGACGAGCGCCGCACGATGCTCGCCGACCACGGCAAGGCCGCGCGCGGGTACCCGGACGTCCGGGCCAACACGGTCTCGTCCTTCGCGCTCGGCGACTACGAGTGGATCCTGGCCTTCGAGGCCGACGAGCTGCACCGCATCGTCGACCTCATGCGCGACCTGCGGGCCACCGAGGCCCGCCGTCACGTGCGCGAGGAGGTGCCGTTCTACACCGGCCCGCGCGTGCCGCTGGCCGACCTGGTCGACCGCCTGCCCTGAGGGGCAGGCGGCCGTCCGGTCGTGGGCGCGCCGGTCAGACCTTGGGCTGCAGCGTCAGGCTGATGCTGTTGATGCAGTAGCGCTGGTCGGTGGGGGTGTCGTACCCCTCGCCCTCGAACACGTGCCCGAGGTGCGAGCCGCAGGTGCCGCAGCGCACCTCGACCCGCTTCATGCCGAGGGTGGAGTCCTCGACGTACTCGACCCGGTCCTCGGCGAGCGGGCTGTAGAACGAGGGCCACCCGCAGTGCGACGCGAACTTGGTGTCGCTGCGGAACAGCTCGGCCCCGCAGGCCCGGCAGGCGTAGACGCCCTCGGTGGTGGTGTCGGTGTACTCGCCGACGAAGGGCGCCTCGGTGCCGGCCTCGCGCAGCACGTGGAACTCCTTCGGGTCCAGCTGCTCGCGCCAGGTGGCGTCGTCCTTGGTCACCTCGTAGGTGCGGCCGGTGGGCTGCATCGCACGTCCTTTCCAGGGGAGCTTCACACCAGGCACAACAACGGGCCGACCGGGTCAGTTCCCGGTCGGCCCGTCGTCGCGCGTCCTACTTCTTGACCTTCAGGCGCACGACCTGCGGGTCGTGGTCGCTGTCCTGGTCGAAGAACTCGGAGTTGGTGTGCACCGCGTCGTACTCGAACAGCTGGTCGCCGTTCTTGGCCGTCGCCAGCGAGCGGCTCACCAGGATGTGGTCGAGCACCTGGCTGTTGCCGTCGAACACGTAGGTGTACCGCTCGCCCCGGGGCAGCGTGCGGGGCAGGTCGACCAGCGCGTTGATCGACCCCACCAGCGTGTCGGCCGTCTGGGAGAACTCGAAGTCGTTGATGTCGCCGAGGACGACGATCTTGGACGACGAATCCGCCTGCTGCAGGTCGCGCACGAAGTCGTGCACGGCCTCGGCCTGGGCGTGGCGCTTCTCCTCGCTGTACCGCGTCGGCGGCTGCCAACGGCCCAGCACCGGGTCGTCACCGCCCTTGGAGGCGAAGTGGTTGGCGATGACGAACAGCGTCTGGCCGTCCCACGTGAACTGGCCGACCAGCGGCTTGCGCGAGTCGTCCCAGGCCGCGTTGCCCGGGTCGATCCGGCCGGGGCTGGCCGACAGGCGCACCGGGCCGCCGGTGTCGAGCACGCGGACGGGCGTGGTGGCGTCGCCGCCCGCGCGCTGGGTGAAGCCGAGCCCGCGGTCGGTGCGGTACAGGAAGACCTGCCGGATGTTGCCGCCCGGCTGGCCGCCGTCCGTGTCGTTCTGCGGGTCGATCCAGGCCGAGCGGTAGCGGGGACCGCCGGCCGCATGGATCGCGTCGACCAGCTTGGCCACGGTGAGGTCGCTCGCGACGGTGCCGTCGTCCGTGGCACCGGTGTTGTCCTGGATCTCCTCGACGGCGATCAGGTCGGGCGCCTGCAGGTTGGTGACGATCTGGCCCGCGAGCCGGTCGAACTTGGTCTGCGGGTCCTGCGGGGCGAGGTTCTCGACGTTGAACGTCGCGACGGCGAGCTGGTTGTTCTTCGGCTTCGCGGTCACCTCGCGCTGCAGGCCGAGGCGGCGCACGGCCGGGACCTCGGTGAGGTTGAGGTGGAAGTTGCTGAAGTCGTAGTCGACGACGCCGACGGCGTTGCCCGTGATGCGGTCGCCGACGTTCATCGGGGTGACCGAGCCCTTGGCCAGCAGCTGGTCGTCCATGATCAGCCGCGCGGCGTTGGGGTGGTCGTAGCCGGAGTAGACGACGCCGCCGCGGGGTGAGCGGATCACGTCGGCGCTGTTGCCCGGGATGATCGGCGTCTCGCCGAAGAAGGTGTTGGTCGGGCCCACGGCGCGCGGCGCGGAGACCGCGACCCGCATCCCCTCGAGCGACTCGTCGAAGTCGAGCGCGTCGGTGCTCGGCGAGAACGGCACGCCGTCGGCCTCGACGTTGCCCGGCTCTCCGGTCTTGACGTTCTGCGCCGGGGCGACGCGGTCGACGCCCAGCACGACGGGAGCCGGCAGCGCGTTGCCGCTGGAGGCGACCGTGGTGGTCGCGCCGGTCAGCTCGGTGGTCGACAGACCCGGGCCCGTGGCGCTGCCCGGCCGGAACTCGGTGACGGTGGCCGCCACGGTGACGGCGTCACCGACGGACACGGTCGGGGCCGAGCTGGTGAAGACGTAGAGGCCCTCGCTGGTCGCGACGTCGTCGTCCGGGGTGGTCGACTGCATCCAGTAGCCCTTGGGGCCCTTGGCGGTGACGACGCCCTCGACGCCGGTGACGTGCGTGCCGGCCAGCGGCGAGCGGTGCGCGGCGCCCTGGATCTCGGCGATCGTGCTCGGCTCGGGCGGCGGCGGGGTGGTGGCGCACGCCGGGTCGGTGGTCGCGGAGTTCTCGGGGGCGGGGGTCTGGGTCGTGAAGTCGCCCGCGTTGTTGTCGGTGTCGGTGCAGGGCGCGATGCGCACGACCGAGGTGGTGTTGGACGGCGCCGGGGCCGGCCCGCTGCCCTCGAACGTCGTGGCCGTCGTCCCGAAGCCCACGCGGTCGACCAGCGTGGCCGAGCCGTCGGCGATCTCGACCCGGCCCGCGGTGCCGCTCATGGCCGCCCCGCCGGTGGCGTCGGGCGTCGGCAGCGGCGTGGTGCCGCCCGTGCCCGCGGCCATCTGCACCAGGTAGCTGCGGTGCGGCGCGATGCTGCCGGACAGCGTCGTGGTGCTGGCGGCCGAGCCGGTGCTGGTGGCGGAGAAGTACTTGACGGTCCAGCCGCTGAGGTCGACCGGCGTGCTCGCGGCGTTGAAGAGCTGCACGAAGTCGTTCGTGTACGTGGCGCCGGCGTTGCCGCCGCCGCCGTAGACCTGGCTGATCACGACGGACGTCGACACGGCCTGGGCGGAAGGGGCCAGGGCCACGGCGGCGGTGCCGGCGAGAGCCAGGGCGAGGGGGCCGGCGATCAGCCGGCGGGGGTGGTGCTGGGGCATGGGTGAGCTCCTCGAAGAAAGGGACGAACGGGTTTCTACCAGCCCAGACCGACACGCAACAGGCTCCGGCAGGTGACGAACGGGTGACGACCTGCCGTACGGTCGGCCCATGGCGAGCGCAGCGGACGTGCTGGAGGTCGAGGGACCGGACGGCGTCCGGCAGGTGCGCCTGTCGAACCCCGACCGCGTGGTCTTCCCCGAGGCCGGGGTCACCAAGCGCGAGCTGGCCGACTTCGTGGTCGCCGTGGGGCCGGCGCTGCTGCGGCACATCGGCGACCGGCCCGTGACGCTCCAGCGGTTCCGCGGGGGCGTCGACGGCGAGATGTTCTACTCCAAGAACCCGCCCAAGGGCGTGCCGTCGTGGGTGCGGGCCGTGCCGGTGACCTACCCGAGCGGGCGCAGCCACGACCAGCTGGTCATCGACGAGCCGGCAGGCGCGGTGTGGGCGGTGCAGATGAGCACCGTGACGTTCCACCCGTGGCCGGTGCACACGGGCGACACCGACCGGCCGGACGAGCTGCGGATCGACCTCGACCCGCAGCCCGGGCGCGGGTACGCCGACGCGGTGACGGCCGCGAAGCTGCTGCGCGAGCTAATGACCGAGCTGGGGCTGACGCCGTTCGTGAAGACCTCCGGCAACCGCGGCGTGCACGTGTTCGCCCGGATCACGCCCGACCGCGAGTTCCTCGACGTCCGGCACGCGGTGATCGGCATCGGGCGCGAGCTGGTGCGTCGCGACCCCGACCTGCTGACGATGGAGTGGTGGAAGGAGGAGCGTGGCGAGCGGGTCTTCATCGACTACAACCAGACGAACCGCGACCGCACCATCGCCGCGGCGTACAGCCCGCGCCCGCTCCCGCACGCACCGGTCTCGACGCCGTTGACGTGGGACGAGCTGGACGACGTCGACCCCACCACGCTGACGGTGCGCTCGGTGCCCGACCTGGTGGCCCGGCGCGGCGACGCGTGGGAGGGCATGGCCGACGCGGTCGGCTCGCTCGACGCGGCGGCCGCGCTGTGGGACGCCGACGTCGCGGAGCGCGGGCTGGGCGAGCTGGCCTTCCCGCCGGACTACCCGAAGATGCCGGGCGAGCCGCCGCGCGTGCAGCCGTCGCGCAAGGTCGCTGCCAACTGGGAGGACTAGGGCGCGGCGATGCCGAACGCCGCGGCTGCGGGGGGCAGGCCCTCGACCTGCACCGGCACGCGGTCGGCCGCGCTCGAGCGCCAGCGGTCGGCCGTCAGCCGCAGGCGGTCGCTGACCAGCACCTCCTCACCCCGGCGGTCGCGCGAGACGCCGTCCGGCTGGTAGCCGAGCCGGCGCGAGACGCCCTGCGAGCGGTGGTTGTCCTGGAACACCTCGGTGGTGGCGTCGGTGGCGCCGAGGTGGTCGAACGCGAGGGCCAGCAGGGCGGTCCGGGCCTCGGTGCCGTACCCCTGGCCCTGGTGGGCGAGCCCGAGCCAGGACGACGTCACGACCTCTCGCCGCACGCGGAAGTCCCGTGCGCGCAGGGTCACGACACCGATCGCCGTCGCGCCCTCGCGGGTGAAGACGCCGAGGCCGAGGCGCCAGTCGTCCGGCGCCCAGGAGGCGAGGCCGTCCCAGTGCGAGCGCAGCACCACGTCCGCGCGCTCGGCCGGCGTGCCCTCGGCCCACGGGGTGAGGAACGGCCGCTCGTCGGCCCCGTGGACCCCGTCGGCGGTCAGGCGGGCGAGGGCCTGCAGCTCGTCGTCCGACGGCAGGTGCAGTGCCAGGCGCGGGGTGGTGAGGACGAGCCCGAAGGTGGGCCAGAGGTCGGCGATCACGCGCCCATCCTGCCGGTCGCTGCGGTCACGGGGCGCCGTCGGCGGGCAGGCCGAGCAGCCGGGCCGGGGTGTCGTGCAGCACGGCCTGCAGGAACGGCTCGCCGAGGCGCTCGTCGTCCGCCGCCCACCGCTCGACCGCCTCGAGCTGCTCCTCGTACGGGTACGGGATGTTCGGGAAGTCGGTGCCCAGCGCCACGCGGTCGGCGACGTCGACCAGGCGGGCCGCCCAGTCGCGCGGCAGCGGCGCCATCCGCTCGCTGAAGGCCGTGCCGACCATCGTGGTGTCGAGGTGCAACCGCGGGTGCTGCGCCATCAGCCGCAGGGCGCCGTCGAAGTCCGGCATGCCGGCGTGCGCCAGCACCGCCACCAGCCGGGGGTAGGCCCGCAGCACCTCGGCGAAGACGTCGAGCCCGGTGTGCCGACCGGGGACCGGGCCGTCACCGCAGTGGACGACGACCGGCACCGCGGCGTCGGCGAGCAGGCCCCAGGCAGGGGAGAGCAGGGGGTCGCGCGGGTCGAAGCCGCCCACCTGGACGTGCACCTTGGCGCAGCGCGCACCCGCGTCGAGCGCCGCCGTCAGGTAGGTCGCGACGTCCGGCTCGGGGTAGATCGTGGCGGTCGGCACGGCACCCGGCGTCCGTCGTCCGAAGTCGACCGCCCACTCGGTGAGCCACCGCGCCATGCCGGGCTTGTGGGCGTAGACCAGCGGCGCGAACGTGGTGACGCCGAGCGCCTGCAGGGTCTCGAGCCGCTCGGCCTCGGTGCCGCGGTAGTGCACGGGCCAGTCGGTGCCGTAGTGCTCGCGGGCCGCGTCGAAGTACGCCCAGACCTTGCGCAGCACCCGGTCGGGCATGAAGTGCACGTGCAGGTCGACCAGCCCGCCGCGCGGCGCGTGCACGGCGCTCAGCCCAGGAACGTCGTCCCGGCGTACACGTGCAGCACGGGCACGCCGAGCTCGTCGCGGGCGCGGCTGGCCCAGTCGCGGTGGAAGGTGTCCTCGACGGCGTGCGGCCGGGTCACCACGACGACCTCGCGGGCGCCGAGGCCGTCGACGGCCTCCCGGACGGCGGGCAGCGGGTCGTCCTGCGTGACCTCGCCGTCGGCCTCGATCCCGTTGCCGCGCAACGACTCCAGCGACGCGCTGAGTGCCTGGGTCGCCGTCGCGCGCGCCTGGTCGTCGGACGGCTCGCGGCCGCGGACGGCGTCCAGCGCCTGGCGCAGCTCGAGCAGGCTGAGGTGGTCGACGACGTCCACCAGCAGGTTGCGCTCGGTGTCGGCCGGCACCAGCACGTGGTAGCGCAGCTGCTCGTCGTCGTGCAGCGCGGTGATCCTCGCGGCGTCGCCGGCGTCCAGCGCCTGCTCGGTGAGGATCACGATGAGGTCGGGCACGTCGGCTCCTTGGTGCTCGGCTGGCGCTCTGCGCTGCGGTCGGCACCGATCCTGGCACGTCGACCTGCCGGACGTCGGTGCGGTGGGTTTGAATGGCCGCATGAAGCTGCCGGTGATGCCGCCCGTGCCCCCGATGCTGGCCAAGCCGCTCAAGGGGATCCCCGACGGCATGAGCTACGAGCCCAAGTGGGACGGGTTCCGCTCGATCATCTTCCGCGACGGCGACGAGGTCGAGATCGGCAGCCGCAACGAGAAGCCGATGACCCGGTACTTCCCCGAGGTCGTCGAGGCGGTGAAGGCGCACCTGCCCGAGCGCTGCGTCGTCGACGGCGAGATCGTGCTGGTGGGGGAGGGCGGCGACCGGCTGGACTTCGAGGCGCTGCAGCAGCGCATCCACCCGGCCGACAGCCGGGTGCGGCTGCTCGCCGAGCAGACGCCGGCCAGCTTCGTCGCGTTCGACCTGCTCGCGCTGGGCGACGACGACCTGACCGGCCGGCCGTTCGCCGAGCGCCGGGCGGCGCTGGTCGAGGCGCTCGCCACGGCCGGGCCGCCGATCCACCTGACGCCGGCGACCACCGACCCCGAGGTCGCGCAGCAGTGGTTCGAGCAGTTCGAGGGGGCCGGGCTCGACGGGCTGGTGGCCAAGCCGCTCGACCAGCCGTACCAGCCCGACAAGCGCACGATGGTGAAGGTCAAGCACGAGCGCACCGCCGACTGCGTCGTGGCCGGCTACCGGGTGCACAAGAGCGGACCGGACGCGATCGGCTCGCTGCTGCTCGGGCTCTACGACGCCGAGGGCGTCCTGGCGAGCATCGGCGTGATCGGGGCCTTCCCGATGGCCCGCCGCAAGGAGCTGTTCGCCGAGCTGCAGCCGCTGGTGACGACGTTCGACGAGCACCCCTGGGCGTGGGCGAAGCAGGAGGAGGGCACCCGCACGCCGCGCAACGCCGAGGGCAGCCGGTGGGCCGCGGGCAAGGACCTCTCGTTCGTGCCGCTGCGCCCCGAGCTCGTCGTCGAGGTGCGCTACGACCACATGGAGGGCGTGCGGTTGCGGCACACCGGCCAGTTCGTGCGCTGGCGCCCCGACCGCGACCCGCGCTCGTGCACGTACGAGCAGCTCGAGGAGCCGGTCGGCTTCGACCTCGCCGACGTGCTGGGCGCGGGGGGTGGCGCGTGAGCGCGCCGGGCTGGAGGCCGTTGGCCGGCCTGCTGGGCGCCATGGGCCTGCTGCACCTCGTCGCGCCGAAGCCGTTCGCGGCGATCGTGCCGCGGCAGCTGGGCGAGCCGCTGCCGTGGGTCTACGGCTCGGGCGTGGCCGAGATCGCCTGTGCCGCAGGGCTGCTGAGCCGGCGCACCCGGCCGCTCGCGGCGCTCGCGTCGGCCGGGTTGTTCGTCGGCGTCTTCCCCGGCAACGTGCAGATGGCGGTGACGGCGGTGCGCTCCGAGCGGGCCAGCACGGCCTACCGCGCGGGCACGCTCGCGCGGCTGCCGCTGCAGGTGCCGCTCGTGCTGTGGGCGCTCGGCGTGCGCCGCCGCGCGGGAGGCCGTCCATGACCGCACGGACGTCGGCGCGCCGGGTCGCGCAGGCCTCGGGGGCGGCCGCGGTGCTGGCCGGCGTCGCGGTGGCAGGTGCGGGTGCCGTGGCCACGTACTTCACGCGCAAGGTCGTCACGCCCGACCACGTCAAGCCCGACGACGTCCGGGTGGTCGACGTCGACCTGCAGGCCACGCCGCCGACCGTCACCCTGCTGCGCACGGACGAGACCGAGGTCGAGGGCCGCTACGGCCTGTGGTGGGACGAGCGCCGCGGCCACGCCCGGCTCGGCGAGGTGCTGCACCTCGACGACGACCTCGTCGTGCGCCGCCTGGAGGCGGTCGACAGCGGCACGCTGCAGGCCGGTCCGGCGCGGTGGAACCAGTACTACTACGCCGGCCCGCCGAGCCAGAGCCTCGGCCTCGCGCACCACGACGTGGCCGTCGACACCGACCTCGGCCCGATGCCGGCCTGGTACGTGCCGCCGCCGGAGCCGGTGCCGGGTGCGGCCGCCGCGACAGGGCCGCTCGCCGACGGGCGCACCTGGGCGGTGCTCGTGCACGGCCGCGGGGCGACGCGCGAGGAGTGCCTGCGCGCGGTGCCGCCGCTGCACGCCATGGGACTGCCGGTGCTGGTGCCCTCGTACCGCAACGACCTCGACGCCCCCGGCGACCCGAGCGGGCGCTACCACCTCGGCGACAGCGAGTGGCGCGACGTCGAGGCCGCGGTGCTGTGGGCCGTGGGGCACGGGGCCGAGCAGGTCGTGCTGGTCGGCTGGTCCATGGGCGGTGCGGTGGTGCTGCAGGCCGCGACGCGGTCGTGGATCGCCGACCGGGTGCTGGCCGTCGTGCTGGACGCACCGGTCGTCGACTGGCACGCCGTCCTCGACCACCAGTCGCGCGTCAACCGGGTGCCGACGCGGGTCGCCCGGATCGGCCACACGCTGCTGCGCCACCCGTGGGGACGTCGGCTGGTCGGCCTCGAGCACCCGCTCGACCTGCGCCGGCTGGACTGGGTGAGCCGCGCGGCCGAGCTGCGGCTGCCGATCCTGCTGATCCACAGCGACGCCGACGAGTTCGTCCCCAACGGCCCCTCGCTCGCGCTCGGGCGGGCCCGGCCGGACCTCGTCCGGGTCGAGCCGTGGCGCGCCGGGCGGCACACCAAGGAGTGGAACACCGATCCCGAGCGGTGGGACCGCGTGGTGACGCGCTTCGTGCGCGAGCAGCTGGCTCGGCAGCCGGGAGAGCCGGTCAGGCCCGCGTCCACCGGGTGAGCAGGGGGCCGTCCGACACCAGCGCGTGCGCCAGCCGCATCCGCTCGTGCACCGGTGCGCCGCGGCCGATCCGCGGGCCGTCACCGCCGACGAGCAGCGGCGCCACGGTCAGGCACAGCTCGTCGAGCACCCCGGCGCGCACCAGGTCGTTCATCAGCTGCGGGCCGCCCTCGGCGAGCACCCGGCGACGACCCGAGCCCGCCAGCCGCTCGACCACGTGGGCGAGGTCGACGCTGCCGCGACCGGCGAGCAGGAGCCGCTCGTCGCCGAGCCGCTCGCGCAGCTGCCCCAGCCGGGCCGGGTCGGCGTCCTGGGTCGAGACGACCAGCAGCTCGCCGGCGCCGTCCGCCGGCTCGAGCAGCGCCTCGGGGACGTCCAGCGACCGGGTCACCACGGCCAGCGCGGGGTGGTCGGCCAGGCCGAGCGCGGTGCGCAGCGCGACCCAGCGGTCCGGCGTCCGGACCCGTCCGTAGCCCTCGTCGCGCGCCGTGCCGGCCCCGACCAGCACCACGTCGCTCAATGCACGCAGCAGGTCGAACACCCGGTGGTCGGCCGGGTCGTTGATGCTGCCCGAACGCCCGTCGTCGCCGGTGGCCGAGCCGTCGAGCGTCGCGACGAAGTTGGCGCGCACCACCGCGCCCTCGGGGTCGCCCGCACCGCCGAGCCCACCCGGACCGCCCAGCCCGGACGACGGCGGGTAGGCGTAGAGGTCGGCCAGCTCGTCGTCGGCCAGGTCGTCGAGGTGCTGCACGGCGCCGAGTCTGGCATCCCCGTCGCCGAGGTGCGGCTAGGGTCGACGCCGTGCCGCGCCGCCTCGTCGACCGAGACCCACGTCCCGACCGGCAGCGGCTGCTCGACGAGCTCGTCCCGCCCCCGCGGTTCGACGACGTGCGGTTCGAGACCTACCGGCCCGACCCGGCCGAGCCGTCGCAGGCGGCCGCGGTCGCCACCCTGCGGGCGTTCGCCGAGGGGGTCGGGCAGCCGGCCCGCCGCGGGTTGCTGCGGCGCCGGTCCGAGCCGACCGGCCCGACCGGTGTCTACCTGGACGGCGGCTTCGGCGTCGGCAAGACCCACCTGCTGGCCTCGCTGTGGCACGCGGTGCCGGGGCCCAAGGCCTACGGCACCTTCGTCGGCTTCACCCACCTGGTCGGCGCCCTGGGGTTCGCCGAGGCGGTCGAGGCGCTGTCGACCCGCACGCTGGTGTGCATCGACGAGTTCGAGCTCGACGACCCCGGCGACACGGTGCTCATGTCGACCCTGCTCGGACGGTTGGCCGCGGCCGGCGTGCGGCTGGCGGCGACGTCCAACACGCTGCCCGACGCGCTGGGGGAGGGGCGGTTCGCGGCCGACGACTTCCTGCGCGAGATCCAGGCGCTGTCGGCGCACTTCGAGGTGGTGCGGGTCGACGGCGAGGACTACCGCCACCGCGGGCTGCCCGAGGCGCCGCCGCCGTGGCCGGACGACGCCGCGCGGGCCTGGGCCGAGCGCACGGCGTCGGCGACGTGCGACGACCTCGACCAGCTGAGCGCCCACCTGGCGGCCGTGCACCCCAGCCGCTACGGCGCGCTCGTCGACGACGTCGAGGGCGTGGCGCTGACCGGCGTGCACCCTGTGGCCGACCAGAACGTCGCGCTGCGGCTCGTCGTCCTGGCCGACCGGCTCTACGACCGCGACGTGCCGGTCGTCGTCAGCGGCGAGCCGCTCGACGCGCTGTTCCCGCCGGAGCTGCTCGAGGGCGGGTACCGCAAGAAGTACCTGCGCTCGCTGTCGCGGCTGACGGCGCTCGCGCGCTCGGCCGGTGACTACCGGACGTCGACGTAGTCGTCCGCGCCGTACGCGTTGATGTAGGTGCTCGAGCGCGTGAACCAGACCGCGGTCCAGTAGCCGTCGCTGCGCGCCCTGCCGTTGAAGCGGAACGACCCGGACGAGGTCGTACGGGTCGAGCCCTGGTAGCTGTAGCGGTTGCTGCCCTTGGCGCGGAAGAAGACCTGCACCTCCTGCCCGCTGCCCAGGTGCACCCAGGTGGTCCCGCCCGACAGTCGCTGGACCGTGCCCCGCACCACCACGGCCGCGCCCTTGCGCACCGGCTCGGGGGTGGCATCCAGGTGCACGACGCGGGTGTCGACCCGGTGGACGTGCAGCACCTTGCTGTACACGGGGCGCAAGGTCGCGTTGCCGCGGAAGCTCAGGCGCAGGTAGCCGGAGGGGTGCTCGAGGAACGCCTGCTCGTCGAAGGACCCTGCCCTGGACCACTTGTCCGTCAGCAGGTACCCGAGGCTGTGCCACCCGGTCTTGCCGTTCGACGACTGCTCCAGGTACAGACGCTGGGTCGAGATGGCGGTGCGGTCGTTCTCGCCCGGTCCCAGGTTGGTCAGCCGCCCCGCGATCCGGATCGTCGAGTTGGCACCGACGTCGCGCGTGGCGAGCGTGATCGACGTCCGGTCGCGCACCGGCAGCAGCGCGTACACGGCCACCGCCTGGTACGCGGGGGTGTTCGTGGCGCCGACGGGCTGCAGGAGCACGCTGCCGTCGCCGGAGCGCAGCGCGACCATCGTCTCCACCCGCTCACGACCGCGGTTGGGAACGAGCAGCGAGAACCGGCCTTCAGCGTCCGTCGCGGCGAGGAGCTGCTGGTCGTCCCAGGTCGTGACCCGGATCTGCGGACCGCTCGTCGGGATCCACGCGCTCCCGGTCCAGCGCTGCAGCTGACCGCTGACCGGTGCCTTGGCCGGGTAGTCGACGGGCGAGTGCTGGTCGAGCACGATGCGCGCCGTGGATCGCCTCACGAGCGGGAAGTAGTACTCCAGCAGCTCCGCGTCGGGCATGTCGACATCCGGGTCGGTCGTCGGCATCCAGTAGAGGTGGAACGAGGCGTTGCCGGTCCTGCCGACGTCCTCGGTCGCCAGGTCGAGCGACAGCGCGTATCGCCCGTCGCCCCCGGTCACGGTCGACGGCGTCGGGTCGGCAGCGCCGCTGCGCCAGAGCTCGACGCGCTCGCCGACGGCTGGAGCCGTGGCTCCCGTCCGGGGGTCGCGCACGAGCAACCGGCCCGATGCCGAGGCCGTGTGGTCGTCGAACGTGACGGCCGCCGGTGCCGTGAGCTGGTGCTCGTCGACGACGGGCTGCTCGAGGTAGCGCAGGGTGAAGCTCGTGGTGGCGGGCATGCCACCCGCGTCGACGGGCGTGGCCACCACGGTGGTGGGGAACCGCCCGAGCGAGGCGAGCTGCACCGGTGCGCTCTGCCAGGTCTGCGACGTTCCCTGCCGCTCCAGCACGACCGGCTCGTCGCCGTCCGGCGTCGTGATCGTCGCGGTCACCGAGGCCACCTCGACACCGGCGGTGAGCGTCGCGACCAGCAGCTCGGGGTGGCCAGGGGCCGAGGTGGCCGACGTGAAGATCGGCGCCGCCGCGGACGCTTGAGCCGGGCTGGCCAGCACCGCGGCAGCGGCGGCCGCGGCAGCGAGCAGCGCGATCGGACGACGACGCACGAGGACCTCCCCCTGGGGGCGCCACGCACCGGCGCCGGCACACGGTAGCCCGCCACCCGACGTCCGCGCGGACTAATCGTGCGAACCGACCCCGGTCGGCCGAGGGCGGGTCAGGCGGCGACGCGGACGACGGCCGCGCCGTGCGGGCCGACCTCGACGGCTGCGTCGTGCAGCGTGGTGGCCGCGGGGTCCCAGGCGAGCAGGACGTCGATCGGCTCGGCGTCGAGCGCGACCGTCTGGGGGTGCTCGGCGAGGTTCGCGACGACCCGCAGGTCGCCGCGCCGGACGACCAGCCAACCGGCCGCCTCGTCGAGGTCGACCTCGACGTCCTGGAGGCGCCCGTCGGTGAGGCGAGACACCTTGCGCCGCAACGAGATCAGCGCGTGGTACCAATCGAGCATGCGGACGTGGTCACCGTGCCGGCGCTCGTCCCAGCGCAGCACGGAGCGGTCGCGGGTCGCGGGGTCCTGCGGGTCGGGAACGGCCTCGGCGGCCCAGCCGTGCGAGGCGAACTCGGCCCGGCGTCCGTCGCGCACGGCCGCCGCCAGCTCGGGCGCCTCGAAGTCGGTGAAGTACTGCCAGGGCGTCGACGCCGCCCACTCCTCGCCCATGAAGACCATCGGCGTGAAGGCGGACGTCATCACGAGCGCCGCGCCGATCGCCTGCTGACCGGGCGTGAGCAGCGCACCGATCCGGTCGCCGAGCGCGCGGTTGCCCACTTGGTCGTGCGTCTGCAGGTAGCCGAGGAAGCGCCGTCCGTCGTACCGCGCGGGGTCGACCGGACGCCCCCAGTCGCTGCCGCGGAAGCTCGACCACGAGCCGTCGTGGCGGAACACCCGGGTCAAGGTCTGGCGCAGCACCGGCAGCGAGCCGAAGTCGCCGTAGTAGCCCTGCTGCTCGCCGGTCAGCGCGGCGTGCAGCGCGTGGTGCAGGTCGTCGCTCCACTGGGCGTCCATGCCCAGCCCGCCGTCGTCGGACGTCGGCTCCACCGTCCGGGGGTCGTTCAGGTCGGACTCCGCGACCAGCGCGAGCGGGCGCTCCAGCGCGTGGGCGAGCATCCGCGTCTCGTCCGACAGCTGCGCGAGGACGTGCGTGGGGGAGTCGTCGCGCAGCTCGTGCACGGCGTCCAGGCGCAGCGCGTCGACGTGGAAGTCGCGGAACCAGCGCAGCGCGTTGTCGACGACCCAGCGCCGCACCGCGGTGCGGCCCTCGCCGTCGAGGTTGAGCCCCTGGCCCCACGGCGTCGGGTGGTCGTCGGTGAAGTACGGCCCGAACCGCGACAGGTAGTTCCCGCTCGGACCCAGGTGGTTGTAGACGACGTCGAGGCAGACGCCGAGCCCACGCCGGTGGCACGCGTCGACGAAGCGCTGTAACGCTTCTGGGCCGCCGTACGGCTCGTGCACCGCGTAGGGGTGCACCCCGTCGTAGCCCCAGCCCCAGCGGCCCTCGAACGCGGCGACGGGCATCAGCTCGACGACGTCCACGCCGAGCTCGACGAGGTGGTCGAGCCGGTCCGTGGCGGCGTCGAGCGTGCCCTGGTCGGTGAAGGTGCCGACGTGCAGCTCGTAGACCACGCCGCCGAGCACCCCGTGACCGCCGCGCGGACCGCGCCACCCCTCGTCGCGCCAGGCGTAGCGCTCCGGGTCGAAGACGCGGCTCGCGCCGTGGACGCCCTCGGGCTGCCACGCGCTGCGCGGGTCGGGGGTCAGCGGGCCGCCGTCGACGCAGAACCCGTAGCGCGTGCCGTGCTCGGCCCAGGGGCCGTCGTCCCGCCACCAGCCGCCCTCGCTGCGCACCATCGCCGTGGTCGTCGGGTCGTCGTCGGGGCCGGTCACGAGGTCGACCTGCCGGGCGCCGGGTGCCCAGACGGCGAAGCGGTGCATGGCGTCGAGCCTGTCACAGCGGGCCGTCCCTGGCCCAACCAGGGCGGCGCTGCCATGATCGGCCGATGGCCCGTGGCAAGAAGGTCGAACCCCCGTCCAAGGCGGTCAAGCAGGCCGCGAAGCTGCGCGCGCGGCTGACCGACGCCGAGCGCGCCGTCGAGGAGGAGATCCAGCGCACCGACCCCCGCGTCGACGAGCTGCTGCGCGTGGGCGAGGGCTTCCAGCTCTCGGACGTCGACCCGCGGGGCACGCCCGGTTTCGCCGGAGACAAACGGGCCGGGAAGGCCGCGCTGGCGGCTGGCGTCGAACGGCTCTCGCAGCTGCAGGAGCGGCTGTTCGCCGAGAGCAAGGGCGGGGGCACGCGCTCGCTGCTGCTCGTCGTCCAGGGCATGGACACGTCCGGCAAGGGCGGCATCATGCGGCACGTCGTGGGCGCGGTCGACCCCCAGGGCATCCGGCACACGGCCTTCAAGGCTCCGACGGAGGAGGAGCGCGAGAAGGGCTTCCTCTGGCGGATCCGCAACGCGCTGCCGCACGCCGGCGAGATCGGCGTCTTCGACCGCTCGCACTACGAGGACGTGCTGGTCGTGCGGGTGCACGAGCTGGTGCCCGAGGCGATCTGGTCGCAGCGCTACCAGATCATCGACGACTTCGAGGCCGAGCTGGTCGAGAAGGGCACGACGGTCGTGAAGGTCATGCTGCACGTCTCCCCGGAGGAGCAGAAGGAGCGGTTGGCCGAGCGGCTGGCCCGCCCCGACAAGTACTGGAAGTACAACCCCGGGGACGTCGACGAGCGGCAGCACTGGCCGGCGTACCAGGAGGCCTACCAGGTGGCGCTGACCCGGTGCTCGTCCGACGTGGCGCCGTGGTTCGTCGTCCCGGCGGACCGCAAGTGGTACGCGCGGTGGGCCGTGCAGCAGCTGCTGCTCGAGCACCTGGAGCGGCTCGACCCGCAGTGGCCGCCGGCCGACTTCGACGTCGCGACCGAGCAGGCCCGCCTCGCCGCCACCTGACCGCTCGTCCCCACTTGTGAAGGGTTTCCAACCCTTCAAGGCCCTCTGAGGCGTTGCAAACCCTTCACAAGTCGCGTCACCAGCGGAGGGGTCGTCGCGGGTCGGCGAACCACAGCGGCCGCAGACCGCCGGCTGGCCGGACGTCGATCGCCGCCGCCAGCTCGGCCAGGACCTTCTCTCGCAAGGCGTGGCGGGACAGGGAGTGCCGGTCGAACCGGAGCACCGGTACCCCCGCCACCACCGACAGCCGGTTCTCGCGACGCAGGTCGCGGACGTGCTGCTCTTCGTGCTCGTGGTGCTGCCCGTCGTACTCGGCAACCGCCCAGCGCCGACCTTCGAGGAGCAGGTCGGGCACGGCCAGCAGCTCTTCCCCGCGGTACATCGGCACGTTGACGTACGGCTCGGGAAGGCCGCCGAGGACCGCGACCATCCTCAGCCGCGTCTCGCCCGGCGAGCGCGCGTGACGGGTGGCGTGCTCCAGCCGACGGCGCACCAGCTCGACACCCGGCCAGCGACGATGGCCGTCCACGTAGCCGTACACGTGTGGCAGGTCGACGAGCCCACGTCCTGCGAAGGCATCAGCCGCCACCACCGCCTCGACCAGGCACGCGCGGCGCATGATGTCGAAGAGCGTCCGCTGCGGCGACGTGCAGAGCAGACCGTTCCTCTCGACGACGTCCGCGGCCCCGATGACCAGACGGTGGGACCTCGCGGCTGGCCCCCGAGGTCGGTGCTCCTCCCGCAGGACCGCCCAATCGAGGGGGAGCGGCCGGCCATGTGCGGGTCGCCAGGCACCCAAGGCCCACGCCGCCAGCAAGCCCGTCGCGACGGCGTGGTCGGGCAGCGCGAGCCGCAGGGCCGAGACGCGCACATGGTCGTCGACGACGAGCGTGCGGTGGCAGTGCACACCTCGGGTCAGCGAGTGCCAGGCGGCGCCTTGCAGCATGCGCTGGGTGACGCCGTGTCGGCGCGCCTCGGCCACCGTGAACGGGCCCATCAGCAGCGCAGCCGGGGCGTCGGGACTCCTGGGCATCCGCCCACTCTGGTGCGAGTCGTCGTCCGATCGCTGCCGTCGTCCACAGGTTCGAGCACTTGTGAAGGGTTCCCAACCCCTCAGCCGTGCTCCAAGGGTTGGAAACCCTTCACAAGTGGGGGAGCTAGGGGCGGGTGAGGAGGGCGACGGGGAGCTGGCCCAGCAGCGCGCCCAGCGGCACGGCGCCGCCCTCGACCTCGACACCCGTTAGCACGTCGCGCCAGCGCCCTTCCGGCAGCGACACCGTGTGCTCGCCCCAGCCGCCGTACGCCTCCAGCGAGGTCGCCAGCCGCGTCGCCACCGCCACCAGGGCCACGCCGTCCGCGTCACCGCGCCCGATCGCCACCGCGTTCCCCGTCGTGGTGGCCACCGGCTGGTACGTCGACCCCGGTCCGACGAACCAGTCCGGCTGCGACCGCCGCAGCCGCAGCGCGCGCGACACCACGAGCAGCTTCTCGTCGTCCAGGTCCGCCGGCACCGACCCGGCGTCGAGCCGCGCCAGCCGAGCCGACCGCGCCGCGTAGTCGACCGGACGACGGTTGTCGGGGTCGACAAGCGAGAGGTCGACCAGCTCGGTGCCCTGGTAGACGTCCGGCACGCCCGGCGCCACGAGCTGGACCAGCTTCTGCCCCAGCAGCCCGGCCCGCACGGCGTCGCGCGTCGACGCGTCCCACGTCGCCAGCTCCTCGAGCACCGCGGGGTCGGCCAGCACGCCGTCGACGAACCGTCGCAGCCCTCCCTCGTAGACGTCGTCCGGCGCCGTCCAGCTGGTGTGCAGCTTGGCCTCGCGCACGGCCTTCTCGAGGTAGCCGTGCAGCCGCGCCGGCCCGATCGCCCCGGACGACGACCACGTGCCGACCAGCGTCTGCCACACGAGGTACTCGGTGGCCGGGTCCAGCGCCGGGTCGCGGTACGGCGTGGCGGCCTCGACCAGCCGCCGCACCAGGGCCGCCCAGTCCGCCGGCCGCTCCGAGAGCACCGCGAGCCGGGCCCGCACGTCCTCCGAGCGCTTGGTGTCGTGCGTCGACAGCGTCGTCATGGTCGAGGGCCAGCTCTCGTGCAGCCGTGCGAGGAACGCGTGCAGCTCCTCCGGCGCGACGCCCACGTGCGCGGGGTCGCCGCCGACCTCGTTGAGCCCGGCCAGCCGGAACCACCGGTAGAACGCGGTGTCCTCGATGCCCTTGGCCATCACCGGCCCGCAGGTCTGCTGGAACCGCACCACCAGCTCGCCGCGCCGCGGGTCGTGCCCCACGGGGTCCGGCCCGAGGCCCAGCACCAGGTCGCGCACCAGGTCGAGCGTGTCGTGCTCGTGCTCGGGCAGGTGAGCGCGGGCCCGGTCGGCCGCGGCGTGCACCACGGCCACCGACTCCGGCGGCGCCGGCTCGCCGCGCACGACGTAGGCGCGGTAGCGGTCCATCGCCACCAGCAGCTCGGTGACCGCGTCCTGCAGCGCCCGCCGGGTGTGGTCGCGCATCCGGACGTCGTCGTGGCAGATGCCGGCCAGCAGGTCGACGAGCCGGTGCACCTCGGCGTACTGCCCCTGCGCGACGACCTCACGCTTCGCGGTGTCGACGACGGCCCCGAGCGTCTCGGAGTCGCCGGTCAGCTCGGTCAGCAGCGCCTGGAGGGGAGCGGCGCCGGCCGGGTCGACGAACAGCCCGCCGACGCGCCACAGCGTGTCGTAGCCGGTGGTGCCGGCGCAGCGCCAGTCCGCCGGGAGCTGCTCGGCGCCCTCGAGGATCTTCTCGACGACGACCCACGCGTCGTCCGTCGCGTCGGCCAGGCGTGCCAGGTACCCGGCGGGGTCGGCCAGGCCGTCGGGGTGGTCGATGCGCAGCCCGTCGAGCGCTCCCGACCGCACCAGGTCGAGCAGCAGCCGGTGGGTGGCCTCGAAGACCTCGGGCCGCTCGACCCGCACGGCGGCGAGGGTGTCGACGTCGAAGAACCGCCGGTAGTTGAGCTCCTCGTCGGCGACGCGCCAGTGCGCCAGCCGGTACCACTGCCGGTCGACGAGCTGGTCGAGCGGCAGCTCGGCCGTCCCGGGGCGCAGCGGGAACTCGTGGTCGTAGTAGCGCAGCACGCGCTCGTCGCGACCCGGCCCGCCGCCGTCCTGCAGCGTCAGCTCGCCGGCCTCGAGCACCTGGCCGATGCGCGCACCGAGCACCGGCATGAGCACCGCGCGGTCGGGCACGGTCCAGTCGACGTCGAACCAGGTCGCGAACGGCGACCCCGGTCCGTCGCGCAGCACCGACCACAGCTGGGTGTTGAGCGACGCCGGCACGGGCACGGCCATGTGGTTCGGGACGACGTCCGCCACCGCCCCCAGCCCGGCCTCGCGCAGCGCCGCCGACAGCCGGTCGAAGGCCGGCTGCCCTCCCGCCTCGTCGTTCAGCCGCGCGTGGTCGACGACGTCGTAGCCGTGCTGCGAACCCGGCGCCGGCTGCAGCACCGGCGACAGGTAGGCGTGCGAGACCCCGAGGTCGGCGAGGTAGGAGGCCTGCTCGGCTGCGTCGTCGAAGCCGAACGCCCCGTGCACCTGCAGGCGGTAGGTGGACGTCGGCACCACCCGCTCGCCGGCCGGCGGCGCGGGCGACGGGCCGGCGTCCTCGGTCACGACGACGCCGGGCGCGGGCACCGCAGGACGACGACGCTGCGCGGCGCCACGGGCAGCTCGCTCAGCGGCTCCAGCCCCGGCGCCGCCGGCTCGCCCGTCGCGTCGGGCGGCTCGGGGCGCTTGGCCGGGTCGGCGGTGTCGAGCTCGACCGACCACGCCGGGCCGTAGCCCTCGGGCGGCAGCGTGAAGTCGATCGGCTCGCTGTGCGCGTTGATGACCAGCAGGAACGAGTCGTCGACGATCGGGGTCCCGCGCCGGTCGGGCTCGGGGATGGCCGCGCCGTTGAGGAAGACCATCAGCGACTTCGCGTACCCGTTGCGCCAGCTCTCGTCGTCCATGTGCTGGCCGGTCGGCGTGAACCAGGCGATGTCGCCCAGCTCGCTCTCGCCGCCGTGGTCGGCGCTGCCGGCGAAGAAGCGGCGACGGCGGAAGACCGGGTGCTCGGTGCGCAGCCGCACCAGCCTTCGGGTGAACTCGAGCAGCTCGCGCTGGTCGTCGTCGAGGTCCCAGCTGACCCAGGCGGTGTCGTTGTCCTGGCAGTACACGTTGTTGTTGCCGCGCTGCGTGCGCCCGAGCTCGTCGCCGTGCGCCACCATCGGCACGCCCTGCGACAGCAGCAGCGTCGTCAGCAGGTTGCGCTGCTGCCGCAACCGCAGCGCGGAGATCTCGGGGTCGTCGGTCGGGCCCTCGACCCCGCAGTTCCACGAGCGGTTGTGGCTCTCGCCGTCGTTGTTGCCCTCGCCGTTCGCCTCGTTGTGCTTCTCGTTGTACGACACCAGGTCTCGCAACGTGAAGCCGTCGTGCGCCGTGACGAAGTTGATCGAGGCGATGGGCTTGCGGCCCGAGTGCTCGTAGAGGTCGCTCGACCCCGTGAGCCGCGAGGCGAACTCGCCCAGGGTGGAGGTCTCGCCCCGCCAGAAGTCGCGCACGGTGTCGCGGAACTTGCCGTTCCACTCGGTCCACAGCGGCGGGAAGTTGCCGACCTGGTAGCCGCCGTCGCCGACGTCCCACGGCTCGGCGATGAGCTTGACCTGGCTGACCACGGGGTCCTGCTGCACCAGGTCGAAGAAGGCCGAGAGCCGGTCGACCTCGTGGAACTGCCGGGCCAGCGAGGACGCGAGGTCGAAGCGGAAGCCGTCGACGTGCATCTCGGTGACCCAGTAGCGCAACGAGTCCATGATCAGCTGCAGCACGTGGGGGTGCCGCATCAGCAGGCTGTTGCCGGTGCCGGTGGTGTCGTAGTAGTGCGCGAGGTCCTTGTCGACCAGCCGGTAGTAGGCCGCGTTGTCGATGCCGCGGAACGCCAGCGTCGGGCCCATCTGGTTGCCCTCGGCCGTGTGGTTGTAGACGACGTCCAGGATCACCTCGATGTCGGCCTCGTGCAGCGCCTTGACCATCGCCTTGAACTCGGTGACCTGCTGGCCGCGCGTGCCGTACGCCGCGTACGCGTTGTGCGGCGCGAGGAACCCGATCGTGTTGTAGCCCCAGTAGTTCGACAGGCCCTGGGTGATCAGGTGCGAGTCCTGCACGTACTGGTGCACCGGCATCAGCTCGAGCGCCGTGACGCCCAGCGAGGTCAGGTGCTCGACCGTCGCCGGGTGGGCGATGCCCGCGTACGTGCCGCGGATGTCCTCGGGGATGTCCGGGTGCAGCTCGGTGAGGCCCTTGACGTGCGCCTCGTAGATCACGCTCTCGTGGTACTCGTGGCCGGGAGCGCGGTCCTGGCCCCAGTCGAAGAACGGGTTCACGACGACCGAGAGCATGGTGTGGCCGAGGCTGTCGGTGTCGTTGATCGGCGCCGAGCCGTTCGCGTCGGCGTCGGCGAACCGGTAGGAGAAGAGCGACTCGTCGCCGTCGACCTGGCCGTCGATCGCCTTGGCGTACGGGTCGAGCAGCAGCTTGGCGGGGTTGCAGCGTCGTCCGGACTTCGGGTCGTACGGTCCGTGCACGCGGTACCCGTACCGCTGGCCGGGCTGGATGCCGGGCACGAAGACGTGCCAGACGAAGCCGTCGTTCTCGTTGACCTCGACGCGCGTCTCGGCGCCCGCGTCGTCGACGAGGCACAGCTCGACGCGCTCGGCGACCTCGGAGAACAGCGCGAAGTTCACGCCGGTCCCGTCGAAGGTCGCACCGAGCGGGTAGGGCTTGCCGGGCCAAGTTCGCATGAGGCTCTTCCGTCGCGGAGCGGGGACGACCGCGTCGTCGCCAGGACTGGCCGGCCCGCGCCCTGGCGCGAGCCGACGACCGATTGTGCCCTACGGGGCGACCCGCGACAGGACGGCGTCCACGTCCACGCCGCCGGGCAGCGCGCCGAACGTCCGGCCGCCCTCGCCCAGCACCCGCGTGCGCACGAACGCGTCGGCCACGGCGGCGGGGGAGTGCCGCAGCAGCAGCGAGCCCTGCAGGGCGGTGGCGAGCCGCTCGACCACCCACCGCGCTCCCGCGACCTGCTCGTCCCCGGGCGTGGCGACCAGCTCCTGCTCCAGCTGCTGCACCGCCCGGTCGAAGGCCGCGTCGGCCCCGTCGGCGGCGTGGATCTCGGCCAGCACCGCCTCGACGGACGCCGGTTCGCGCCCGAGCGCTCGCAGCACGTCGAGGGCGTTGACGTTGCCCGACCCCTCCCAGATCGAGTTCAGCGGCGCCTCGCGGTACAGCCGGGCCAGGCCGTTCTCCTCCACGTACCCGTTGCCGCCCAGGCACTCCAGCGCCTCGACGACCATGGGCGACGTCCGTTTGCACACCCAGAACTTGCCCAGCGCCACCGCGAGCCGGCCGAACGCCGTGTCGCCCTCGTCGACCGCGGCGGCCAGCCGCAGCCCCAGCACGGTGGCGGCCTCGGACTCCAGCGCCAGGTCGGCCAGCACCGAGCGCATCAGCGGCTGGTCGACGAGCGACGCGCCGAATGCCCGCCGGTGCCGCGCGTGGTGGTGCGCGCGGGACAGCGCCTGGCGCATCGTCGCGGCCGAGCCGAGCACGCAGTCCAGCCGCGTCGCAGCCACCATCGCCAGGATCGTCCGCACGCCGGCGCCTTCGTCGCCGAGCCGCACGCCCCAGGTGCCGTCCAGCTCGACCTCGGCCGAGGCGTTGCTGCGGTTGCCGAGCTTGTCCTTGAGCCGCTGGATCGCCCACGCGTTGCGGGTGCCGTCGTCCAGCACGCGCGGGACGACGAAGCACGTCAGCCCGCCCGGGGCCTGCGCCAGCACGAGGAAGACGTCGCTCATCGGAGCCGAGCAGAACCACTTGTGCCCGGTCAGCCGGTAGGTGTCGCCGCCCTCGAGCGGGCCGCCCGGCGTCGCCACCGCCTGGGTCGTGTTCGCCCGGACGTCGCTGCCGCCCTGCTTCTCGGTCATGCCCATGCCCGCCACCGAACCGGCCTTGCCGGACGCCGGACGCAGCCCGGGCTCGTAGGCCCGTGAGGTCAGCCGCGGCTCCCAGACCGCGGCGACGGCCGGGTCGGAACGGACCGCCGGCACCGACGCGTACGTCATCGACACCGGGCAGCCGTGCCCCGCCTCGACCTGCGACCAGACCAGGAAGCCCGCCGCCCGGGCCACGTGCGCGCCCGTGCGCGCTGCCGCCGTCCACGGTGCTCCGGCCAGGCCGTACGAGAGGGCGGTGGTCATCAGCTCGTGCCAGGCGGGGTGGAACTCGACCTCGTCGACCCGGACGCCGCGCGGGTCGTGGGTGCGCATCTGCGGCTCGACGGTGTTGGCCAGCTCGCCGAGGTGCTGCGCGTGGGCCGTGCCGGCGAGCCGCCCCAGCTCGTGCAGGTCGTCGAGCGCGTGGCTCGCGCCGTGGCGGCGGACGGCCTCGACCAGCGCCACGTCGTCGCCGAAGACGTCGTGGCCCACGTGCGGCGGCACCTGGTTGGTGACCTCGTGCGTCCTGCCCTCAGCCGTCATGGCGCCACGGTAGGCCGTGTCGGCGCTCGTCGTCCGAGCAGCACGGCTACCGTGGAGCGGGTGAGCAGTGGGACGTCCGGCGCCCCCGGGGTGCTGGCGCGCCTCGGGGCCCTGCGCCGATCCCGCTTCCTGCTGGCCCTGTGGGCGCTGACGCGCGAGACGGTCTCGGTCTGCCTGCGCTACCGCGTCACCGGCCTGGCGTCCGAGGCCGGCTTCTTCGCCCTGCTCTCGCTGCCGCCCCTCGTGCTGGGGCTGGTCGGCGGCGTCGGCTACCTCGGCAACGCGCTCGGCCCCGACACCGTCGACCGGGTCAGCGACCAGATCCAGGAGTTCGCGCAGCGCATCTTCACGGCCGAGACGGTGTCGAGCCAGATCGCCCCGACCATCACCGACGTGCTGGGCCGCGGCCGCCTCGACATCATCTCCATCGCCTTCGTGCTGTCGCTGTGGTCGGGCTCGCGCGTGCTGAACGTCTTCATCGACACCATCTCGATCATGTACGGCCAGGGCGGCGAGCGGGGCATCGTGCGCACCCGCGCCCTGTCGTTCACCCTCTACACGGCCGCGGTCGTGCTGGGCGCGCTCGTGCTCCCGCTGGTGCTGCTGGGCCCGTCGCTGCTCGACGACATGCTGCCGCCGCGGGTCGACTTCCTGCTCGCGCTGTACTGGCCGGTCGTCTCGATCATCACGGTGGGCGGCCTGGCGTCGCTCTACCACGTGGCCACCCCGCGTCGGGACTCGTGGCGCCGCGACGTGCCCGGCGGCGTGCTGACGCTCGTGATCTGGGTGCTCGCCTCGTTCGTGGTCCGCAAGGTGATCGGCGCCTCGGTCGGCGGCACCTCGATCTACGGCCCGCTCGCGGCCACGATCGTCGTCCTGATCTGGCTGTACTTCCTCGCGATCGCGGTGCTGATCGGCGCCGCGCTCAACGCGGCCAGCCGCGAGCTGTGGCCGATCAAGGGCCGCTCGCGCTCGCCGCTGGCCCGCCTCGAGCGGCGCCGTCGTCCGCTCACGCCCGTGCGCGAGCGCGACGACTCGATGGTCGGCTCCGCGGCGCTGCTGGACGCCAACCGCGAGGAGCTCGCGGACGAGATCCGGGTCAGCGCGCCGCACCCCGACGAGCAGCCGGGCGACCCGGAGCGCGCGGTCACCGGGCAGGACCCCGGCCCGGTCACGCCGAAAACCAGGTGACGGCGGGCGGACGGCGCGCCTAGCCTCGTGCTCGTCGGTCCGACCGGGCCGGCAGCGGTCGACGACCAGGAGGTGTGACCCGGATGCGTGTCCACCGACCCTCGACCCTCGTCCCGAGCCACCTCGGGGCGCCCTCGGCCCGGCGCCGCTGACCGTCCTTCGAAGGACGACGGCGCGGGCCCGCCCGGAAGGCCCCACGGATGTCTGCTGACCCCCTGTCGCCGCGCCCGCACCTCGCGGCCGCCGACCTGCTCCTCTCCCTCGGCTTCGACGACGCGTGGCGCGCGGCGTTCGACGCCGCCCCGACCGTCTCGGTGGGGACGCCGCCCTTCCCCGCGCGCGTCACCCGCACCGACCGCGGCGCCTGCGACGTGCTCGCGGCGTCCGGCACCGTGCGCGCCACCTGGGGCGCGGACGTCGTCGCCGCCGTCGCCGGCGACCCCCAGGCCGTGCCCAGCACCGGCGACTGGGTGCGCGTGCAGGCCTGGCCGGACGGCAACCACACCGTCGAGGCCGTGCTGCCGCGCCGTACGAGCGTCGTCCGCGCGCAGGTGAGCGGGAACTCCTCGGGCCAGGTGCTGGCCGCCAACGTCGACGCCGTGGCCGTGGTCGAGGCGCTCTACCCCGACCCCGACCTCGGCCGGATCGAGCGCTTCATGGCCCTCGCCTGGGAGAGCGGGGCGCAGCCGCGGCTCGTGCTCACCAAGGGCGACCTCGGCACCGACGCCCACGAGCTCGCCGCCGAGATCGGCGAGCAGGTGGCCGTCGGCTGCCCGGTCGACGTCACGGTCGCGCAGCGCGGCGAGGGGCTCGACGACCTGCGCGAGCTGCTCGACGGCGGCGCCACGATCGCGCTGCTCGGCGCCTCCGGCGTCGGCAAGTCCACGCTGCTCAACGCGCTGCTGGGCCGCGAGGTCATGCGCACCCAGGAGCTCGGCGCGGTGCAGAAGGGCCGGCACACCACCGTCACCCGCGAGCTGCACCTCGGCCCGGACGGCGGGGCCGTCATCGACACCCCCGGCCTGCGCAGCGTCGGGCTGCAGGGCACCGAGGGGCTCGCGGAGGTCTTCTCGGACGTCGACGAGCTGGCTCGGCACTGCCGGTTCTCGGACTGCGCCCACGACAGCGAGCCGGGGTGCGCCGTCCAGGCGGCGATCGAGTCCGGCGAGCTCGCCGAGCGCCGGCTGGCCAGCTGGCACAAGCTCCAGCGCGAGGCCGCCTACCAGGCCCGGCGGGTCGACGCGCGGCTGCGCCAGGCCGAGCTCGCGGTGTGGAAGCAGCGCACGATGGAGTACCGCCGGGCGTCCAAGGAGACGCGTCGACCGCGCTGAAGGAGCCGGTTGGACTCCCGCGTCGGGCATCAGATACTGTTTCTTGCGCGCCGGGCGAGCAGCCCGGAGCACGCGGACGTGGCTCAGTTGGTAGAGCATCACCTTGCCAAGGTGAGGGTCGCGGGTTCGAATCCCGTCGTCCGCTCGGAGGCTCAGTAGCTCAGCAGTGCTCGGTCTCGACGCCTCACGGGAGATCCCGCTGAGACCCGGTGGAGTGGCCGAGAGGCGAGGCAACGGCCTGCAAAGCCGTGTACACGGGTTCGAATCCCGTCTCCACCTCGGGCGATTGGCGCAGTGGTAGCGCGCTTCCTTGACACGGAAGAGGTCACTGGTTCGAACCCAGTATCGCCCACCAGCTCGACCCCAGGCCCGGTCCGGACCTGGGGTCTTGTCGTCTCCGGGGCCAGGTTGCTCAGCCGTTCGCCGAGCCCAGCCCCACCCCGACCCGCACCTTGGTCTCCAGCACGCGCAGCGCGGCCGAGTCCACCTGCTGCCGGAAGGCCGGGCTGGTCCTCGCCAGCTGGTAGACCGCGTCGTACATGGCGGGCAGGGTCGCCGGGTCGACCGTGAGCACCATGTCGCCACCGGCGCGCACGAAGCTGATGGCGCGACCGCCCGGCGTCCAGCTGGCGACCTGCACCGCGTGCCCCAGGTCGTCGCTGATGACGACACCGCGGAAGCCCAGGTCGCCGCGCAGCATGCCGGTGACGACCGTGCGCGAGAAGGCGGCCGGACGGTCGGGGTCGATCCGGCTGTAGACCGCGCTCGACGTCATGACGAACGGGACGCCGGCCGCGACCGCGTCGGCGAAGGGCCCGACGTACGCGTCGTGGCGGGTCGTCGTCCGGTCGGTGACGCCCGCGTGCGTGTCGGTGTTGGCGGTGACCCGGCCCAGGCCCGGGAAGTGCTTGACGGTGGCGGCGACGTGCGCGTCGCGCAGGCCCTGGGCGAACGCGCCGCCGCGGGTGCTGACGCGCGCCGTCGTGTACCCGAACTCGCGCTGGTAGTAGCCGATCGGCGCGTTCTTCGGCGCGAAGGCCGCGCTCGGCACGGTGTCGAGCACGGGGGCGAGGTCGGTGTTGACGCCGGCTGCCCGCAGCTGGCGGCCCCAGGTCTCGGCCTTCGCGCGCACGGTCGAGGGCCACCACCCGCCCTGGTGCAGCGCGCTCGGGATCGTCGAGAAGCCCGGGCCGCTGAGCACCTGGACCTTCCCGCCCTCCTGGTCGGTGGCGACGAACAGCGGCACCCCGTGGGTCGCGGACGACGTGGCGCGGGCCTTGAGCGAGGTGGTCAGGCGCTTCGTCGCCGCGGTGCCGGCGGACGAGCGGCCGGTGAGCATCACGTTGCCGACGTGGTACTTCGTGATCTGGGCGGCCGTGGTGCCGACCGGGCCGGTGGCCGGGGCTCCGACCATGAAGAGCTGCCCGACCCGCTGCGCCAGCGTCATGCGGGCCAGCACCGTCTGGGCGCTCGAGGTGGTCGCCGCGGCGGGGACGACGTCCGGCCGGGTCGTCGGGGTGCCGACGAGCGTGGCGGCCCCGACGACGGCGACCGCCGCGACGGTCGAGGCTGCGGAGCGGACGACGAGCGGCGGGGTACGCGTCATGCCACCAGTGTCGGTCACCGCGGGTAGGTTCGCGCCATGCCCACCACCGCCGAGAAGGCCGCCGAGCTCCAGCGCCTGCACGCCGACCCCGAGCTCCTGGTCGTCGTCAACGTCTGGGACGTCATCACCGCCACCGTCGTCGCCGGCACCCCTGGCACGAAGGCGCTCGCCACCGCGAGCCACTCGATCGCCGCGTCGCACGGCTACCCGGACGGCGAGGTGATCCCGCGCGACGAGATGGTCGCCGCCGTCGGGCGTATCGCCGCCGCCGTCGACCTGCCCGTCACCGCCGACCTCGAGGCCGGCTACGGCGACGCGGGCGAGACCGTGCGCCGGGCGATCGACGTCGGCGTCGTGGGCGCCAACCTCGAGGACCAGCTCAAGCCTCTGCCCGACGCCGTGCGGGCGGTCGAGGCCGCCGTCGCCGCGGGGGAGCAGGCCGGGGTGCCGTTCGTGCTGAACGCCCGCACCGACGCGTTCCTCAAGGCCGGCGACAAGGACCCGGCCGACGTCCTCGCCGACGCGGTCGAACGCGGGCGCGCCTACCTCGACGCGGGGGCGTCCACGTTCTTCGTCCCGGGGCTGCTCGACGAGGCGCAGGTGCGCGCGCTCGTCGACGCTCTGGGGCCGCAGAAGGTCAACCTGATCGGCGTGCCGGGCTCGCTGCCGCTGACCACGATGCAGCAGCTCGGCGTCGCGCGCGTGTCGTTCGGGCCGTGGAGCCAGAACGTCGCGCTCACCGCGCTCGCTCGGCTGGCCGAGGGCGTGCTCGCGGGCGGCGCCCTGCCCGAGGGCACCCGCAAGCTCAACTAGGGCGCACGACGAAGGCCCCGACCGCGCGGTCGGGGCCCTCGTCGTCCTGCTGCGTCGTCCTGCTGCGTGCTGCGGTCAGGCGATGGCGGGGGAGGGCGCGGCGCCGCCCAGCCGCACCTCCTGCTCGGCCGGCACGTGGCGCAGGTGCCGGTAACCGAGTGCGGTGAGCACCAGCATCAGCAGCGCGGCGACCGCGCTCGCGACGGCGGCCCACAGCGCGATCGTGGCCAACGTGCCGAACGCGTAGGCGTTGAGCAGCAGGCCGCGCAAGGTGTTGCCCATGAAGAGCGTCTGGCGCAGGTCGCCGAGCGCCTTGACCTCGGCCGGGTCGGCGGAGGTGTCCTTCGACATCGCGATGTACTTCCCGCTGACCTCCTCGTACGTCTGGCCGCCGCCGGCCTTGTTCATGTGCACGAGGATGTAGTGATCTGCGTACGCCTTGGCCTGGGCGCCGGTGGTCATCTCCTGGCCCGCGTACTGCTGCAGGTACGGCTTGATGAGCGGGTCGTCGATGGCGGCGCCCGAGGGCATCGTGATGCGCTGGTCCGAGAGCTGCTGGGAGACGCTGTCCTTGGCGAAGCTGCCGGCCCAGAACAGCAGCACGGCCGCCACCGCCAGGACGACGGTGACCACGGCACCGCCGGTCGTGAGGAGGGCGTCGAGGGTCCTGCGTCGCATGGTCTGCTCCTGTGCTGCGGGGGCTCGTCGCCCCGGTTCCGTTGCCGTTCTTCGGCACCTCCGACCCTGCCGCCGCCGAGGTGGGTGCACCTGGGACGTAGGTCCCCGAACCGCGTGAACGGTGTCGACCGGGGATGATGGACGGCGATGACCGCCGCCGACCACGCCTTGCACCGCCCGGGCACGAGCGGCTTCCGCCGGCTCAACGGTGCGATGGCGGTGGCGGGGCTCGCGGCGTTCGGGCTGCTGTACGGCACGCAGGCGGTGCTGCCGCAGCTCACCGAGACGTTCGACGTCACCCCCACGGTCGCGAGCCTCAGCGTGTCGGCCGCGACCGGAGCGCTCGCCCTCGCCGTGCTGCCTGCTTCCGCTGTGGCGCAACGGTTCGGGCGGGTCGTGACGATGCGTGTCTCGTTGGTGGCAGCCGTGGTGCTGACCGCGGCGACTGCGGTGGCGCCGTCCGCCGGGGTGCTCGTCGCGCTGCGCGGTGCGACCGGTCTGGTGCTGGCGGGCGTCGTCGCCACGGCGATGGGGCACGTCGGTGCCCAGGTGCACGCCGACGGGCTGGCTCCCGCGATGGGCCTGTACGTCGCGGGCAACTCGCTTGGCGGGGTGAGCGGACGGGTGCTGACCGCGGCGGTCGCGGACGTCGCCGACTGGCGCTGGGCGCTCGGCGTCCTCGCGGTCGGGGCGCTGGTGGCGACGGCCGTCTTCTGGCGGCTGCTGCCCGAGCCCGTGATGGACGACGACGGGTCGGCCGGGCCGTCGTCCGCCGGGCGCGCTGTGCTGGTGCACCTGCGCGACCCGGCGCTGCTCGCCCTGCTCGTGGTGCCGTTCGCGCTGATGGGCGGCTTCGTCGCGGTCTACAACTACCTGACGTTCCGGCTGGCGGGGGAGCCGTTCTCGTTGCAGCCGGCGACCGTCGGGCTGGTGTTCCTGGCCTACCTGGCCGGGTCCGCGTCGTCCGCGCTGGCCGGGCGGCTGGCGGCGCGGTCGGGTCGCCCGGTGGCGCTGGCCGCCGGCGGGGCGCTGATGCTGGTCGGGCTGGCGCTCACGTTGCCCGACCAGCTGGTGCTCGTGGTGGTGGGGTTGGTGCTCTTCACCGCGGGCTTCTTCGCCGCGCACGCCGTGGCGTCGGGCTGGGCGCCGGCGGTGGCGCGGCCGCCCGCGGCCACGGCGTCGGCGCTGTACGTGCTGGCGTACTACGCGGGCTCCAGCCTGTTCGGCGCGCTGGTCGGCACCGCGTGGCACCGCGGTGGCTGGACGGCGACGGCGGCCTCGGTCGGCGTCCTGACGCTCGTCGGTCTCGTCGCCGGCGGAGCCGTCACGCTCCTCACCCGCCGAGCCCCCACCCCCTCGTGATCTGGTCTCGGGGCGCGTGCCGTCAGCTGGACGCCGGGACGACCTCCCGCCGGACGACGCGGCGGCGCAGGGTGGGGGAGGCGACGACCTCGTACCCCGCTTCCAGGAAGACCTGCAGCAGCCCGACCGACGCCTCGTCCCAGATCACCGTCTTGCCCGGCGGCGGCTCGATCGGGTAGCCCTCCAGCACCCGCGCCCCGACCTGCTCGCCGAACTCCGCGCTGGCCCGGGCCAGCTCGTAGGTCAGCCCTTCGCGGCGGAAACCCTTGCGCACGACGAAGCAGGTGACCGACCAGACGCCCTCGAGCTCGGGGTCCATGCGCATCCACGGCTGCTTGCGGCTCCACAGCCGCGGGTAGTTCTCGCGCGGTTCGACGGCCACCCAGCCGGCCGCCTCGCCGTCCACGTACCCGATCAGGCCGGACGTCGGACCGGTTGTGCCGCAGGCGGTCTGCTCGACCAGCGCGGCGTCGCGCTCGGCCTGGGTGGTGTCGCGCCAGATCCACCCCGGCACCTTCAGCGCCTGGCAGCGGCACTTGCGCGCGCCGCCGGTGTCGAACACCGCCTCGACGTCGTCGGTGGTCGCCTCGTTCGCGGGCAGCCAGGTGAATGCACTCACGCGTCCCTCCCTCTCGAACCACTGCGACGGCCCCGTCACCGATGAGTTCGGTTCACCCTGCCGGTCTGCCCTGGTGAACCGCAACGGCTGACGGAGGAGAACCACCATGGGGCAGGTCATCGCATCGGCGTCGATGTCGCTGGACGGCTACATCGCCAAGGACGACAACACCATCGGCCGGCTCTTCGACTGGTTGCAGAACGGGTCCGTCGAACTGCCCACGGTCGACGACCGGATCACGTTCCACGTCTCGCCCGCGAGCGCGGACCACTGGAAGCAGTGGGTCGACAGCGTCGGGTGCATCGTGGTCGGCCGCACGCTGTTCGACGTCACCGACGGGTGGGGCGGCACGCACACCATGGGCGTCCCGGTCGTCGTCCTGACGCACGAGGTGCCGCAGCAGTGGGTCGACGAGCACCCGGACGCCTCGCTGCACTTCGTGACCGAGGGCATCGAGGCCGCGGTGGCGAAGGCGCAGGAGATCGCCGGCGACCGCGTCGTCGGCGTCGCCGCCGGCACCATCGCCGGCCAGTGCCTGGACGCCGGCCTGCTGGACGCCGCGGCCGTCGACCTCGTCCCGGTGGTGATGGGCCGAGGGCGGCGCTACTTCGGCGACACCGCGGCGGACGACGTCCTGCTGGCCGACCCGACGACCTGCATCCAGGGCGACCGCGTGACGCACCTGCTCTTCCCGGTGGCGAAGCCGGACCCCGGGGCGTCCGCGTGAGGACGCTGCACGTCGGCCTGCGCGTCACCGACCTCGACCGCTCGCTCGCCTTCTACGGCGCCCTCGGCTACGAGGTGCTCGGCACGGTCCCCGAGACCGCGTTCGGCAGCCTGACCATGCTGCAGCTCCCGGACGACGAGTTCGTCAGCCTCGAGCTCGTGCACGACCCGGACGCCGAGCCGGTGCGGCCGACGGGCATCAACCACCTCGTCGTCCAGGTCCAGGACCTGCGCGAGGTCGTGGCCCGGCTCGCCGCGCGGGGCGTCGAGGCCGAGGCGCCGACCTCGCCCGACGGCACCGAGACGTTCCTCACCAGCTGGCTCAACGACCCCGACGGCTACCGGGTCGAGCTGGTGCAGTGGCCGCCCGGCCACGCCGCCGGCATGAGTCGCGCCGACCTCGCGTGATCGGCCCGGCGGTCACTCGCCGACGGTGCCGTCGACGGCCTCGCGCAGCAGGTCGGCGTGGCCGTTGTGCCGCGCGTACTCCTCGATCATGTGCAGCAGCACCCAGCGCAGGGTGAAGGCCTGACCGCCGCGCGACGGGCTGGTCACGACCGACAGCGTGTCGAGCCCGTCCTTGGCCAGCGCGCGGTCGATCGCCGCGTCGGCGCCCGCGCGCGACGTGTCGAAGATGCGCCGCAGCTCCTCGGGGCTGTCGTCGCGGGCCGACGACAGCTCCCAGTCCTCGTCCTGCTCGAACGCGCCCGCCGGCACCCAGTCCGGCTCGGTCTCGCGTCCCTCGAGCACCCGGCAGAACCACCAGTCGTCGTTGAGGGCGGCGTGCTTCAGCAGCCCGCCGAGCGTCAACGTCGAGGGCGGGTGCACCGCGGCGAGCCCGGCGGCGTCCAGGCCGTCGGTCTTCATCCGCAACGTGTCGCGGTGGTAGTCGAGGAAGCCCCGCAGGGTGCTCACCTCGGGGTCGGCGATCGGCGGGTCCACGCGGGGGGTCGGCATGCCGCGCACCCTAGGCCGAGCCGGCGCGGACGAACCAGCCGATTTCGTCAGCCCTCGAGGAGCGCGAGCGTCGCGTCGTCGCGCTCGCCGGCGAAGTACTGGTCGAGCACCGCTGCGAAGGCGGGCACGTCGTCCGACACCGCCTCGAACAAGGTCATCGACGAGCGCAGCTTCATGGCGTCGACGGCGCCGAGCACGCGCACCGGGTCGCGCTGGTCGAGCGCGAGCAGCGCCTCGGCGCACTCCAGCAGCCGCGCGCCGAGCACCGGGTGGGCGAGGTACGCCTCGGCCTCGAGCCGTCCCTGCACGCCGTAGTAGCGCGCGGTGTCGGACCGGCCCAGACCCTGCAGCTGCGGCAGCACGAACCACATCCAGTGGCTGGTCTTGCGCCCGGCGCGCAGCTCGTCGAGGGCGTGCGCGTAGGTGGCGTGGTCGTCCTGGGCCCGGACGAAGCGCTCGAGGTCGGTCACGCGTCCACCGTACGAGCGTTGTCGGTGCGGTGGGCCAGGATGAGCCTCGTGGTCACCGTCGACGACGTCCGGGCGGTGCTGGCCGGTCTGCCGCGCAGCACCGAGGTGCTCGTGCGCGACCGGGTGAAGTTCCGCGTCGGCTCGCTGGTCTACGTCGCGTTCAGCCAGGACGAGACCGAGATGGGCTTCGCCTTCCCGAAGGACGAGCGCGCCGCCCTCGTCGCCGAGCGCCCCGACGTGTTCTTCCTGCCGCGCGGGTCCGACCTGCGCTTCCACTGGGTCGAGGCGCGCACGGCGGCGCTCGACCCGGACGAGACCCGCGAGCTGGTGCTCGAGGCCTGGCGCATGGTCGTGCCGCAGAAGGTGGCGCGCGAGGTCCTCGGCTGAGCCGGCGCTACGTCACCCGCAGCGTGCGCGCGGCCGCGTGCGACGAGCCGAGCACGGCGTCCCGCAACCCGCCCGCGGCCAGGGTGACGGCCTCGCTGCGGTGGTGCACGAGAGCCAGCACGAGGACGTCGCGCAGCGCCGGGTCGGCGCTGAAGTCGGCGTCGAACGTCACCACGGACGGCGACCACACCGACGTCGCGGACGACGGCCGCCGCGCCGGGCGGGCGGCGTCGACGAAGGCCCACCCCGCGGGCGGGGCGTACCCGGGCAGCGCGTTCGGCGCCGCACCGCCCGACGTGTCGGCGGGCAGGTCGTCCAGCGCGGCCGCGAGCCCGGCCACGGACGGTGCGGCCACCGTCGCCCAGTCGCCCGGCGTCCCGGGCATCACGGTGCGCAGCAGCACCACCGCCGTGTCGCTCGCCGCCGCGGCGGCCAGGCCGCGGTGGTGCACGCAGACGTCGACCTGCCAGCGCCCCCGGCTCACGGCGCCGCTCGCGGTGCGCACCGCGGCCGCCGACGGCCCGCCGGGTCGGGGCGTCGCCATGCCCACCACGCGCTCGAGCAGGTCGGCCTCGTTCGGTCCGCCGTCCGCCCACGGCACGGCCCACATCGCGGCCTGCACGCGCGCGTCGTTCCACAACCCGGCGTCGACGGTCACCTGGGTGGCCGCCGCCGGGTTGGCCAGCCCCATCGTCGTGCGGATCGTGCGCAGCCGGCGGATCCACCAGTCGGACCACCGGCCGTCGGGGACGACGTGCGGCGCGTCGGGGAAGACCGTCGGGTCGAGCGCCCGCACCGCGGTCTGCAGCGACCACAGCGCGAACCGGTCGTCCGGTTGACCCGTCCAGGGCAGGTCCGCCGGCGCCGGCAGGGCGACACCGCCGCCCGACACCGGCGTCGGCCGCAGCACGACGTCCGGGCTGGAGTGCCAGGTGAACGACGCGACCGGCGTGCCGTCCGGGTGGGCGCGCGGCAGCCCGCCGCCCGTGCGGTGGTCGCGGTTGCGCTCCTGCGCCCAGTCCAGCGACCACGAGCGGCGCGGTGCCCCAGCCGTGAACATCGGGTTGCCCGTCGGCGAGGGCAGCACCCGGCGGGTGTCGAACGGGTGCACGCGCACGAACGTCTGCGGTGCCGCCGGCGCGTCGAGGTCGACCTCGAACGTCCCGCGCGCCTGCATCGCCACCCGCAGCAGCCGCAGGGGAGGCTGCCCGCCCGGCCGCGGGTAGACCGCGATCGCGAGGTCCTGCGCCGCGGCCTCGGGCAGGCCGTTGGTGAACGCGGTCCAGTCCCACGTGGGTGGGGCGGCGCCGACCCCGGGCGTCATGACGCCGCGCCACACGCCGATCGTCGTCCCGGCGTAGACGACGTTGCGGTTCGCCGGGTCGACGGCGATCGCGTACGCCGGGGCTCGGGTGCCCTTCGGCAGCGTGCCGAGCGTGGTGGGGTGGCAGGTGCCGACGCCGTCCCACCACCAGACCGGGTCGAGCGGGTGGCTGGTGGCCAGGTAGCAGCTGCCCGTCGCGGGGTCGTGCACCCCCACGTCGTTGTACTCCCCGAAGCCCGGCAGTCCCGGCCCCGCCGCGGGCGCCGGCACGACCGCCGGCACCCCGGCGACCGGCACCGCGGTGCGGGTCGCCACGACGGCCGCGGCCCACGCACCCGGCCCGCCGGGGTGCGTGAGCTGGTGCAGGCTGCCCCGGGTCAACGCGATCAAACGGTTGTCGTCGCGCCAGCGCAGCGCGCGCACGCCGGGGAAGAACTGCGTCGAGCCCCAGGGCGCGATGCCCGGCGCGAGCTGGTCGGTGGTCAGCGCCGCCGGGGTCGCGTTGTCGCTCGCTCGCGGATCGGTGGCGCTCGGCAGGGTGACCCAGCTGCGGCGGAAGAAGGCGCCGTCCCAGTGGCTGCGGCCCCATCGGGTCGAGTACCAGACGCGGTCGGTGCCGACAGCCAGCCGCGTCTCGGGCGTCGCGGGGGCGGCCGGGCTCGTCCGCACCACGGCGGCGTTGCAGTAGAAGCGCGACTGGCCGTCCTCCAGGGCGTAGGCGCTGGCCACGCCGGTCGCGAGCCGGTGCGTCGGCGTCAGCCGGCTGCCCGAGTCGTCGGCCCACGTCGAGCGCACCCACTGCGCCGCGAACCGTCCTGGTGCGCCGGGGTCGAAGGCCACCCCGCCGCCGTCACCGAACCGCGTGACCTGCCGCCACACGCCGCTGCCGATGCGCAGCTGCGGACCGTTGTCCTGCATGCCCGCCAGCACCACCCCGGGGGACGTCGGGTGGTTGGCGAGGAAGCCCGGCTCGGTGACGACCATGCCGTTGCCGCGCGCGACGAACGTCCCGAGCACCCCACCCCGGGTCGACCGGAACGGCCCGCCGTCGCACCCCACCCACACGTGGGTGGCGGCGCCGACGGTCTGCCGGACCACGGCGTGGACGTCGGCGTGCACCTCCGAGCCGACCCAGGTGGGATCGTTGGCGTCGCCCGCGACGTAGCTGGTCTGGAACGGCGCAGCCGGCGGCGGGGCGCCCGTGGCCGACACGGTGACCGTGTAGAGCGCCGCGGCCCACGACGGGCTCGTCGCCCCGATGGTCGCGAGGTCGATCGGGCTGCCCACCGCGCCGCCGCCGATCGTGACGAGCGCGTTGTTCGTCGGGTCGAGCGCCGCGCCGATGTTGTAGAACGACGAGTCCTGCGGGGGAGCCGCCGTGCCGAACAGCCGGCCCGGCAGGTTGGCCACGACCTGCGCGGTCGGCGGGGTCGTCGTCCCGTCGACGCGCCACAGCGCCGGGCCGCTGCCCAGCACGTACAGGACGTCGGGGTGCGCGGGCTGCGCGGCCAGCACCAGCCGCGTGGCGGCGGCGTTCAGCCCGGGCAGCGGGACCCGGACGAACGCCGCTCCGGCCGTGCTGCAGTAGAGGTCCGTTCCGCCGGTGGTCGCGTCGACCAGGCAGGCCCAGAGCCGGTGGCCGTGCGCGCCCGTGGCCGGCGTCCACGCGACGTCCGTGACGAACGCGGTCGCCGACAGGCCCGCGGCCACGGCCTCCCAGGCCGCCACCGTGATGAGCCGCCACGGGTCGGTGCCCGCCGGCACGCCCGACCGGTGCTCGTGCAGGCCGGCGGTCGTCGCGGCGAACAGGTGCCGCGCGTCGGTGGGGTCGACCGCGAACGTGAAGACGCCCTGACCGCGCAGCCCGGTGTACGCCGGGTCAGCCCCGGACGCCGGCCGGGGCACGGCCTGCGCCGGGTCCCACGGGTCGCCGAGCGGCGCGGTGCGCGCGGCCTGCACCGGCCCCACCTTGTGCAGCACGCCGACGCCGCCGTACCCGCCGCTGACGCCCGAGTCGCGCGCCCACGGCGGCACCGGCTCGCCGGTGCCGACCCAGACCTCGTCGTCGCCGACCCCGGTGACGAAGCGCACGTGGATCGCCCCGCCCGACAACGTGTGGGACGACGGCGCGAGCGTGCTGCGGTCGGTCGTCGTGCGCCAGGCGCCGACCGGTTCCCACCGCGCGCCCGCGTCACCCGAGTACCAGACGCCGCCCAGCCCGCTGACGGCGTACACCCGTTGGCCGTCGGGCGAGACCGCCAGGCCGTTGACCCGCCCGGTGACGCGGACGTCGGAGTCGACCACGCCGCGGACGCTCGTGATCGGGCCGACCGGCTGCCACAGCCCGTCGGCGCTGGCCAAGGGAGCCGCGACCCCGCCGCCTCCTCCGCCGCCGCCTCCTCCGCCACCGCCTCCGCCGCCTCCTCCGCCGCCCCCTCCGCCGCCTCCGCCGCCTCCGCCGCCGCCCCCGCCCGGAGGTGCGGGCGGGGCGGCCGACTCGGGCGGCGCCGACCGGCCGACGAGCCATGACGTCCGCTCGCCCGACGAGCCGGTGCGGCCGCGCTTGCCGTCGACGGCCCAGGTGTACCGGTCGCTCACGACGCACCGCCGTCGTCCGGCGCCGGCTCGGGATCGGGGTCGACGCGCACCCAGCCCTCGCGCAGCACCGTGGCCCGGTCGGGCAGCAGGGCGGACGAGCCGGCGGCCAGGATCGCGTCGTCCCGCCAGCCCAGCGGCCCTTCGCGCGTGGTCAGCACCTGGTGCTCGCCGAGCGCCGCCACCAGGGGCAGCCGGACATCGCCCGGGTCGACGAGCACCGGACCGACCCGGATGCTCGGCACCAGGCGGTCGAGCCCGGCTGCGAACCACGAACGCTGCAGCGCCACCCGGCTGCGCGGCACGAACCCGCTCGTCAGGTGCACCGCGGCACCGGGCGCCATGAGCAGCGTCAGCAGCCGCGGCACACCCGGCCGCAGCACCAGCTCGCTGTGCGGGTCGACGTAGGGGTGGGTGATCGGCTGCACCGCGGGCTCGACCGGCGTCTGCCCGTACGTCACCAGGTGCCCGCGGCCCGGTCCGGCCTCGCGCGCCAGGTCGGCGACCGCGGCGTCGACCAGGTGCACGCGCGAGTGGTCGTCGTCGACGAACCAGGCCAGCAGGCCGTCGTCCGGGCGGGTGATCTCGCCCAGCCGCACGGGCACCTCGACGCCGGCGAGCGCGGCGTACTCGCGCCCGCGCGGACCGCGGCCGGCCGGGCCGTCGGTGTCGTCCAGCGCCAGCGCGAGCAGGTCGTCGGCGACGTCGACCTCGACCACGGCGCGGACGACGGCGATCGGCCGTCCCACGATCGCGGCCAGCTCGGCCGAGCCCGCCGCGGCCACCGGGTCGACGGTCCACAACGTCGTGTCGACCGCGCGCAGCAGCGCCGAGAGGGCCGAGTCGTCGTCCGGGTCGGCGCGCCGTCCGCCCCGCGCGCTCGCGTCGGCGGCGACCAGGCCGGACGCCACCGCGGCGAGCACCGCCTGCTGCGGTCCCAGCCCGGTCGCCGGCGGGGCGTCCACCGGCACCGGTCGCCCGGGCGCCGGCTCCCAGACCACGCCGCCGCCGTCCGGGCCGGCTGCCCCGCTCACCAGCAGCTCGCCCAGCGGCGTGCCGTCGGTGGCGAACACCTCGAACGACTCGTCGACGTGGTCGGGCAGCAGGAACCCGGCGACCGGGTTGACCATGCCCGTGGCGTCGGCCTCGTCGACCCGGGCGTCGACCGCCCCCTCGGGGCTGGTGGTGGCCGCGTCGACCAGGCGCAGCCGCACCCGTGCGGGGGCGGCGAAGCGCGGCGCTCGTCGCACCGCTCCGGGCGATCCGTCGACCGTCAGCCGCGAGGGCACCGCGGCCGTGGTGGCGTCCAGGTCGAGCACCCGGCCGAAGGCGTCGACCAGGCGGGCGCGCGTCACGCGCAGCTGCCCGGCCAGCAGCAGCACCGGCACGTCGTCCGGCACCTGGGGCAGCGCCGTGCCGTCCGCCGCCTTGCCCTGCACCGCACGGGCCGGCAGTCCCAGCACGCGCTGGCGCACGCCGTCCAGCACCGCGCCGAGCAGGTCGGGTGAGCCGGCCACCTGAGCGAGCACCGACAGCCGCGAAGCCATCGTGCCGTCGACCTCGCCGACGCCCTTGGTGTCGCGCTTGGCCTCGTCGGCCAGGTACTCCTGCACCGCGCCGCCGACGGCGTTCGCCGAGCCGGTGGTGAGCGGCACGCGGGCCACGCAGGTGCGCACGACCGGTGCGGACGACGGGTCCGACCCCTCGCTCGGCAGCAGGTCGGTGGTCGCGAGCCGCCAGCCCTCGGTGGTCGCCGGCGAGACGCCCGTGGACGCCACCTCGACCTCGAACTCCAGCCACTGCGGCGCCCACGGCTGCGCCCACGCCGTGATGCCGACCGGGCTCGGCTCGACGCCCGCGGCCAAGGAGTGCTCGCGCAGCGACGCCGAGATCCGCGCCGCGTCGGCGTCGACGTCGCCCGGGCGCCAGACGGCGTCGACGACCGGGTCGGACACCGCCGCGGTGCCGGCCCGCGTCGAGTAGGCGCCGCTGCTGTCGAAGCGCAGCAGCATCTCGGCCTGCAAGCGGCCGGCGTAGGCCGAGAGCACCGCGTCGGACGACGCTCCCGACCGCTCGGCCGCGCGCCGGGCCAGCCACGCGGTCAGGTGGGGCGACAGCAGCAGTGCCTCGCGGGCGAGCGCGCTCGCCTCGGCCGGCACGGCACCCGAGGGCAGGGCGGCCAGCACGGCGCTGCCCGGCAGCACCCCGTGGTAGTCGGGCACCAGCTGGCTGGCGTGGCGCACCAGCAGCTTGCCCTGCGAGCTCCACGCGCCGTCCCCGCCGTGGCGCAGCGAGCGCCCGGCACCGCGCACCGCGAGGTAGGGGTCGGACGGCACGTAGCGGGGCGGTGACGGGCGGTCCTCGGTGCGCACGCGCGGTGCCGCTGCGGCCGCCACCGACGCCGCGGCCGGTGACGAGATCGAGGCGGTGGTCGACGTCCCGGCCTTCGCCGCGCGCGCCCCGCCGACGGCGGCCGCGAAGCCCGCGCCGGTCGGTCGCATGGTGGCCGTCGGCAGCGCGTCGAGGGTGCGGGCGGACGCGCGCTCTGCCGTCGCCGCCACGCCCTCGGTGGCCACGAGCGTCTGCGCCGCAACGGCTTTCGTGTAGCCCTGCGTCATCGTCACCGTGTGGTGGCCGAGCGTCTCCGACACGTGCCCGACCCGTCGTCCGCGGCCGGGCACCGCGACCTTGCCGTCGACCAGCCGGTCGGTCAGCGGCGGCTCGCCGGACGCCACGGTCGCGAAGCCCTCGGCGTGCACGTCGGCGTCGATCTCGGCCGCGCCACCGGGATCCGTGACCCGCTGCAGCGCGTGCTGGACGAATGCCGTCACCAGGCGCTCGACGACCGCGAGGTCCTCGGCGCCGGTGACGCCCAGGCGGGCCGCGGCGCTGCGGGCCGTGAGCGCGGCGACCGCGTCGTAGAGGTGCTCGCCCAGCGCCAGCTCGGCCCGGCCGGCAGGCGGCCGCAGGTCGGCGGCGGTGACCCGCTCGACCAGACCGTCCTTGCTCACCGGGACGCCGACGACGGCGCCGTGCAGCAGCGTCGACGCCTCGGGTCGCGGGGGCTTGGCCGGCGGCACGTACCGCACCGGACCGTCGAGCACCGCGTCGTACCGGCCGAGGCTCGCGCCACCGAGCAGTCCGGGCGCGAACGCCAGCGCGGTCGCCGTCCCGATCGTGGAGGACGCCGTGCCGTACCGGACGGCGGTCATCAGCCCGACGTCGTCCAGCGCGACCTTGCCGGTGGTGCCGGGCAGCGTGGGCACGGCGACGTACGGGTCGGCCGAGGACGACGACGCCGGTGGCAGCGGGTCGCGGTACCAGCCCAGCGCGGTGAGCCGGCGGTCGAGCGCTGCGCTGCCCCGCACCTCGTCCAGCGGGTCGAGGTCGCCCCGCGACCACCAGCCCACGACCACGTAGGTGGCGCGGCCGCCCTCGGGGCCGCCGGGCAGAGACCCGCCGAGGGTGGGGTCCTGCGCGAGGTCGGTGAGCGGGTCGTGGAACGCGAACCGGCGCGACGCGGCGTCGTACCCGGCGGTCCAGGTGAGGGTGCCGCCGGCGGTGCCTGTCAGGCCCTCCGGCGGCACGACGGCCGTCCCGGCCACCTCGTCGAAGCCGGCCGCGGTGACGTCCCCGGTCCACGCGGGCAGCGGCCACGCGCGGCCGGTGCCGGCGTCCAGCACCCAGCCGGTCTGCACCGCCACCGGGCCTTGGGCCGCGGCGGCCAGGCGCAGCACGAGCCACCGGTCGGGCAGCGGGGGGAGCGACAAGCCGCCGCCGTCCGGGCGGGGTCCGGACGACGGCGCACCGGCCACCGCGCTGGCGGTCGGGTCGGCGAGCGTGCCGCTCAGCAACGAGTCGGGCAGCGCCCAGTGCAGGTGCACGCCCGGCTCGCGCGGTGTCGGGGCGGCGAACGGCTCGGGCCCGGCGACGGTGTCGTGGGCGGCGTCGCCGTCCTGCGGGGCGCGGCCGGGGGAGAGGGCGCCGACCAGCGGCACGCCCTCGCTGCCCGCGGGGTCGGCCTCGGGCACCACCAGCGCCTGGACGTCGACCGGCACGCACACGCGCGGCTCGCGCAGCAGCTCGCCGTCCCAGGTCTCCAGGACGCCCTCGACCACGCCCAGCCGCCCCGCGACGCTGTACGACTCGGCGGTCTGCAGCTTCTGCATCGCCTCCGGCGAGTAGGCGTTCACGGGTCCACCTGCACGAAGCGCTGCTCGAGCTCGGCGAACGCGATGCTCGGCCGGAACATCGCGTCGAGCTCGATCACCGCGGCGTCCGGGTCGGCCAGCGTCTGGTCGCCGAACACCGCGCGCCACGGGAACTGCAGCATCTGGATGCCGAACTCGGCCGCGTCGACGTCGGTGCCGACGTGCGTCGGGTCGCCGCCGGCCTTGAACCGCTGGGCGAGCGTCGCGAGGTGCAGGACGCCGGGAGCGCCCTTGCGGAACGGCACGTCGGCGCTCTTCTCGGGCTCGACGCGGTCGCCGGTGCGGACGTCGCGCAGCGGCACCTTGGCCTTGTAACCGCCGGGCACCGGCTCCTGGTCGATGCCGTACTGGACGCCGGAGCGCGGCTCCTCGAGGTGCACGACCTGGGGGAAGCCGTCGACCAGCACGAGCAGCACCGCCGGCGCGAGGCGCTCCATGCGCAGCAGCGGCAAGCGAGCCAGCCGCACGTCGTCGCCCTCGTCGACGTCCCTGTCCTTCACCTTCGGCGACACGGCCAGGTTGTCCTTGCCGTACGCGCGGACGTGGAGGCCGGGCCAGCCCGACACCATGCGCGAGCGCAGCAGGAACCCGGTGACCGGTCCGGCCGGGCCGGACGGCACCGCCGCGCCCCGGGTCCAGCCCGGCAGCCGCACCAGCCGCTCGGCCTCGTCGACCTCGTCGCGCACGACGGGGTACATCTGCTCGAGCACCGCGCGGTCGGACGTCGTCACGGTGCCCACGCCCAGCGCGCCCTCGACGAGCGCGTCGGTCCAGCCGCGGTCGACGTGGAAGAACCGGATCGACTCGGCGGGCAGCAGGCTGGTGTCGGCCACCAGGTGGCTGAACGGCACGGCCTCGAGCAGCCGCAGCCGGGCCAGCCAGATCCGCAGGTCGCGGGGCACGCGACGCGGGCCGGGGTCGGGCGCGTCCTCGACGACGGACGGGGTGGTCTCGGCGTAGATCTGCGCCAGGGCGACCGACACCACGGTCGACAGCAGCTGGTTGCTCGCCACCAGGTCGTACTGGCTCATGGCTGCCTCCGCAGGAACGAGCGGCCGCGCTGCCGCTCGAAGGCCGTGGCGGTCTCGACCAGCTGGGCGGCGAGGTCCTCCATCGCGGTGCGAGCGGTGGCGCGGTCGACCTCGACGTCGCGCTCGCCCGTCGCGACCGGAGCGGCCCAGAGCCGTTGTGCCACCTGGGCCGTGTCGCCGTCGAGCGCCACGTCGAGGGCGAACCCGCGGGCCAGCCGCTGGTCGCGACCCTTGACGAAGAGCGCCTCCGGCTCGTCGACCGCGAACCCGGGCGGGGCCGCGGGCACGGCCCGGGCGACGTCCTCGGGGGCGTCGCCCAGGGCGGCGAGCAGGCCGCGGGCGAACCGTCGTCCGGCACCGGCCGCGCGGCGCGGGTCGTCGGGCACGGGCGGTCCGGGCAGGTCGCCGAGGTCGAGGTCGGTCACCTTGTCGACGTAGGGGTCGGGGGTCGCGAGCAGCGCGGCCAGCGCGGGCGGCGCGGCCTGCGCGACCCGGTCGGCCACGGCCGCGGTCAGCGCCGACGAGAAGCGCTCGCGCCGCCACCGGCCCAGCGCTGCGACGACGCTCGGCTGCGACAGCGCGAGCAGCCGTCCGATCTCGTAGGCCGCGGCGTAGGTGAGGTCCTCGCGGCCGTCGGGCGTGACGCGGCGCAGCTGGTCGCTGTGGTGGGCGAGCGGGTAGCGGCCGTCGTCGCGCTTCGCCGTCCGCTGCACCGGGTCGGGCACGAGCGGCCCGCGGAACCACGCGGTCGTCTGCTCGCCGCGGCGGGTCTCGTGCGCGGTCTCGACGTGACCCGTGGGCGCGACCAGCGGCAGCGGCCGGGCTGTGGGCGGCTCGGTCGGCGCGCCGTACGGCGGCGTGCCGTCGGGCAGCGGCGCGCCGTCCGGCGTCTCGGGACCGAGGGGCACGTGCCCCAGCAGCCGCGAGCTGACGCCCATGGCGAGCGACTGGAAGTCACCCGCGTCGGTGCACGTGAACGACCAGCTCACCAGTACCGGGAAGCGCACCGTGCGCTCGACCAGGTGCCACGGGACGACGTAGCCGACACCGGTGCCGACGACCGCCAGGTCGTCGAACGCCTTGTACTGCAGGCCTTCCGTCGCCGCGCTGGCCTTCGACGACTGCAGCGACGTCGTCCAGCCGGCGCCGGTGGAGGCCGCGCTCTGGAAGCGCACCGCGTGGGTCGCGTCGAGCGCGTCCGCCGCCGAGGCCGCGGGCGCGGTCGCGGGCGCTCCTGCCGCGAAACCGTTCTGCTGCACCAGGTTCGCGTGCTGCACCAGGCCCATCCCCGAGGCGTCGGTGCTGCCGCCCGCGTACGACAGGAGCGACTGGGCGAGCGTCGCGTCGAAGACCTGCGCCCGGACGTCGTACTCGGGCGCGACCGGCGGGTCGACGGGCAGCTCGCCGTCCTGGCCCTCGAGGTTGACCAGGCACGCGGTGTACTTCGTGCCGGCCTGCGGCAGCCGGTTGCACAGGACGACGGCCATCCAGCCGTCGTCGTCGCCGAGCGCGAGCTCGGTGTCGCGCAGGTCGACCTCGCGCACGTGGCAGAGCATCGGCAGGTCCTCGAGCGCGGGGAAGATCTTCGCCACCACGCTCTCGGGCACCTCCAGGCACGTGCCCTTGGGGACGTCGGCGTCGCCCCCGAGCACCAGCGGGCTGGTGACGGTCGAGGCCACCGGGACGTCGTCGAACAGGTTGCCCTCGCCCTCGGCCACAAGCACCAGCGCCAGCCAGGGACGCGGCGTCGTCACGTCGAGCTGCGCGTCCGTGAGGCCGGCCAGCGGCGTGCCGTCCGCCGCCTTCGTCGACCGCTCCCAGGGCAGGGTGCGACGGCGCAGCACGACCTGCGGCAGGCGCGAGGTGAACGACCCCCGCGCGCTGGCCGGCGGGAAGGTCGAGAGCACCTGGTCGGGCGGCAGCGCGTACCGCGGGGCGGTGACGTCGAACGCCGTCTGCATCGTCTCGACCGGGCCGGGCAGCCCGCTCACCTCGCCCGTCAGCGTGTACGGCCCGGCCGGCAGGGGCGGGCGGGCGAACGGGTAGAGCCGGAACGTGCCCGGCGGGGGCAGGGCGGCCATCAGGGCACCTCCCAGGCGACGGTCGAGACGTGCGGGCCGGGCACGGTGGGCGGGTCGACGAGGTGCGCCAGGCCGCCCTGCGCCACCGACTGCGCGAGCCAGTCCGCGGCGGCCTGGGCGCCGTGCTCCTTCAGCTGCTCGGCGCTGCCGGCCACCGCGACCAGGCCGACGAGGTCGCGCGTCGCCACCTCGGGGTCGGCCGCCACCGTCACGGTGACGACGCGGTTCTCGTCGGTCGGAGCGACCGGGACGACGAGCACGCTGGCGCCGGAGGCGTCCGTCGTGACGTGCGGCGTGCCGTTCTGCCGCGCCCCGCCGAGGCCGATGGCCAGGCCGCTGGCGTCGGCGCCCGTGACGGCGACCGCCACCGCCGCCACGGCCAGCCGGTCGTCGGTGCGGCCGGGCACCGCGAACGTCGTCACGACCGCGCGCTCGGCCCCCATCAGCTCGGACGGCGCCGTCCAGGCTGCCCGGACGGGGTCGGTGCCGCGCACCGGCACCCGGTCGAGGACGTCGACGACGCAGCCGTCGGCGAGCAGCAGGCCGTCCGTGGCGCTGGGCAGCGCACGGGTCGCCGTCCACCCGCCGCTGACGGTCCACGGCGAGGCGTCGGGCGCCGGCGGAGGTCCGCCGACCACGACGACCGACCGCGCACCGGGCGGCGCCGCGACCACGTCGCCCGCGCCGAGCTCGACGTCGGCGACGGTCTGCCCGGCCGCCGCGAGCACCGCCACGCGCACGCGCCCGTCCTGGCAGCGCAGCCGGGGCCGGTCGTCGGGCGAGGTGTCGCGGTCGGCGTCCGGCAGCTCGAGCACCAGCACCTCGCCGTCCGCGACCTGGCCCTTGCCGCCGAGCAGCTCCTTCGTGCGCTGCTCGAGCCGGTCGAGCGCGGTCGGGCCGGCGGCCCGCGCCGCGAGCGCCGCCGTGCCGACCGTGGGCGGTGACGTCACCGGCGGCGCGCCGGCCGCGACGACCGTGCGCTTGCCGACCACGGCCTGGGACGTGGCGTGGACGAGCCGGGCCGGGAGCGCGGCGGTGAGCCGGTCGGCGGTCGCGGCTGCGGTCGGGGCCTGCACGCGCGCGACGTCCACGGTGTCGACGACCGCGCGCAGCAGGTCGGCCGACACCGACGTGCCGCGCACCACGACGTCCGCGCGGCCGGCCGCGAGCGCTCCCGACGCTCGCGCCTGGCCGCTCGCCAGCACCGCGAGGACGCGCGGGGCCATCAGGACGACGTCGGGCCGGGGTGGCACGCTCGTGCTGCGCACGGTGGCGGCCGGGGCGGGTCCGCCGAGGCCCTCGCCGAGCGAGCCGAGCAGCACCGGTGCGGCCAGCTGCGCCGACCAGGCCGAGACGTCCAGGTCGCTGCGGCCGCCGCGGGAGGTCAGCAGGTGCTCGGCGAACCGCGCGTCGTCCAGGGCGCTGGCGTCCTGGGCCGCCACGAGCGCGGCGTGCAGGCCGGCCGAGCCGTCGACCAGCGTGTCGATCGTGCCGCTGCGGCCGCCGGGCAGCAGCGGCAGCACCCGGCGCGCACCCGTCTCGACCTGGCGGTAGGGGATCGCGGGCGGGGGCGTCTCGCCCTGGCCCGTGCCGGGGATGCGGGCGGTCGCGACGAGCTCGACCCGGTCGGCGGCGGTGATGACCTCGCCTGCGGGGACGGCCGGCTTGGACTTGTCCTGCACGGGGCCCCAGGCGCCGACCGGGAACGCGCCGTCGCGCTGGGCGGTGACGCCCAGCCCGCCGACCCGGTCGAGGGCGGCGGTGTCCGGCCCGCCCGCGCCGGCCCCGCTGGTGAGCCGCGGCCGCACCCGCAGGGTCACGCGCGGCGTCGTCGCGCCGTCCGGGCCCATCGGCGCGACCCACAGGTTGTGGCTGGTGGTGATGGTCTCGACCGTCGCGGCGTGCGCGAGCTCGCGCACCGGCACGGTGGAGGTGACGGTGGCGGTCCACTCGGCGACGACCTTGAACGGGCGGTCGGGCTGGCCGTCGGGCGACACCTCGCCGCCGCTGGTGGCGCCGCCCTTCGGCGGCACCGCCCCGGCCCCGGTGACCGTGGTCAACGCGCGACCGACCCCCGCTGCGGCCTCCTCGAGGTACTTGGTGACGAACGCCGCCCAGCTGATCGGCTTCGGCTCGTTGTCGTCCGGTCCGATCGAGAAGGTCAGCCCGACCGGCCCGACCTCGAAGTGGGCGACGGCGCGGAACGGCGGGCCGGTCACGGTCAGCCGGGCGCTGAGATGCACCGAGATGGTGATGGTGGCGAACCACAGGTCGATGGTCACGCCGGCGTCGATCGACGCGTAGATCGTGACCGACAGCCAGAACGGGTCGAAGAAGACGATGCCGTCGGCGCCGAACACCAGGTGGGCCCAGGCCGGGCCGATCTGCGCGTGGATCTCGACCTTCATGCCCGCCATCAGGGCCTCGGAGGTCAGCGCGAAGTACGACCCGCCGCTGACCGTGACGAGGTCGCCGATCGACCAGGTCAGGCCGAGCCGCGGGACGACGGGGTAGCCGTCGCGGTGGAAGTCGGGGTGGTAGCCGCCCAGCGTCAGGACGAACTGGCCGCGGTTCGGCCCCGCGAACCACGCCGCGAACGCGAACCCGCCGGTGAGCCGCACCGCTGGCGCGATCAGCCACGAGTTGTCGGTGAGCTGCGCCTGCACCAGGACGACGCCCTCGCGCGTCGACACGCGGGCCACGAGCGCCAGCTCGATGCTCACCAGGCACAGCTGCGGTCGGGGCAGGGCCATGCGGGCCAGGCCCAGCACGTTCAGCTCGAAGCCACCGCCGAACGAGACGGCCACCACGACGACGCCGTCGACCAGGGCGAAGGAGGTGAAGGAGATGCCCGCCGCGAACCAGAACTCGCCGCGGCGCGCCGGGAAGTACCCGCGCGCCTGGGCCAGCTCGGTGAACGGGTCGCCCGCGCGCGCCGCCGGGTCCAGCGCCTTGATCAGCGGGTAGCTCGCGAACTGCGAGAGGTCGGACGGGACGACCAGCCCGCGGTTGGCGCCGAAGCCACCGCCGATGCCGGTGACGAAGAACGCGGGCGGCCCGCCGATGGGCCCGTTGACCGCGCCGAAGAGGAACAGCGCGCTGTACTGGTCGCCGGGCGGGCCGACCTGCCCGAAGCCGCCGTACACGGTGATGCCGTAGACGCCCAGCCGGGCCAGCAGCATGCCGAGGTACTCGCTGCCGCCCTCGGCGGGCGTGAACTTGCGCAGCCCGCCGGCCAGGGTGAGCCCGCCGGTGTCGGCCGTGATCGCGAACCCCGCGACGTCCACGCTCCAGCGCGAGGGGTCGAACGGCGAGCCGGTGCCCTCGACCCGGTAGGTGATCGAGAGGTCGTCGACCGAGGCCGACAGCCCGAACAGCGAGACCTTGCCGTCGACCAGGACGCCGATGCTCTGGATCGTGCTGCCGTCCTGGGCGACCGCCAGCCCCACCTGCTCGAGGTAGATCGGTCCGAACTCGCGCTGGATCGACAGCCACCACGGGCCACCGCCCGAGCCCGCGCTGAAGCTGACCTTGACGCCGCCGCCCGGCGGTTTCTGCACCGCCAGCGCCGGGCTGAACCGCGGCTTGGGCCCGTCGCTGCCGCTGCCGCCCGACGGCATGACGCCCTGCGCCACGGCGTTGTCGCCGCCGCTCGCGCCGCCCAGCGGGATCGCCAGGCCGGCGAGCTCGACCCGTGCCCCGCCGCCGAGGTCGACGCCACCCGAGGTGCCAGCCCGGACGACGCCGAAGCCGAGCAGCGACACGGCGTCGATCGTCACGACGGAGTCCAGCAGCGGGCCCGAGCCGCGCGAGAACTTCACGCCGACGCCACCCACGACGAGCCCGGGCGCGAACGCGATCGGGCCGGTCGCCGGCAGCCGCACCGCCTCCACCGTGATGCCCGCGGGCACGGCGGGGCTGATCCACGACGCGTCGGTGACGAGCCCGACCTGGACGTCGGCGCTGCCGGGGTTCAGCACCCACTCGTCGCCGACGACGGCGAGCGTCAGGCCGAGCGTGTCACCGCCGCTGCCGCCCTTGGTGACCCGCACCGACAGCGTGCCCGCAATGACCAGAGGCGTGGTCATCGCGTCGGCGACGTTGCCGACCAGCACCGCCAGCCGGCGCAGCAGCGCCATCGGGTCGGTGACGTCGGAGGCCAGACCGGGAGCCAGGCGCAGCGGGCCCGTGGCGACGAGCACGCCGTCCAGCAGGTCGCTGACGGGCGCGCCGAGCACCGGCTGCGCGAGCGCGTCGCGCACGGCCTGCACCGAGAGCACCACGCCGCCGGCGACGTCGAGCAGCACCGCGACCACCGCCCGGGCGACGTCCTCGGCCGCGTCGGACGTCGTCGGGACGTCGAGCGGCCCGGTGGCCTGCAGCAGGTGCACGCCGTCGGCCGCGAAGCGCACCAGCAGCCGCAGGTCGCCACCCGCGCCGAGCCCGACGTCCACGGTCGGCGACGGCAGGCTCGACCCTGCCGCCACCCGCGCGAACGGCGCCAGCGTCACGCCCTCGAGGGCCACCTCGGCCGGCCCGACCCGGACGTCGACGAGCTCCACCCCGCCCGACCCCACCCGCACGGTGGCTCCCGCGCTGCCCACGCCGGGCAGCGACGCCACCTGCACCGCGACGTCGACCGTGCCGGTGCCGGGCGCCCAGCCCAGCACCACCCGGCGGTCGACCGGTCCGAGGGTCAGGGCGACGCGGCCGCCGGAGGACTCCACCAGCCGGTCGGGGGACGTGCCCAGCGCGGCCTCGACGGCGTCGACCACGAGCGCCAAGCCCTCGGACACGATCGCCGCCGAGCGCGTCGCGAGCGCTGCCGCCGGGTCGGCCGCGAAGGCCGCGAGCGGGGGAGCGGTGAAGACCGCCGGCACCCCGGTCGCGAGGCCGAGCGCCCGCCCGGCCCGCGCGACGACGCGCCCGGCCACCTGCACCGCGGTCGTGGCGGCGGCCGGG
>NZ_BAAGXY010000004.1:0-62189 GCF_054779595.1 Angustibacter peucedani | reverse complement strand
CCACCAGCCACGGCGGCCCGGCGCTGGCGCTCGCGGCGCACCCGGGCCCGCACGCCGCGCAGGCGGGCCACCCCGGCGGCGTCGTACGGCGCGTCCGCGGCCTCGGCGAGGGCGTGGCGCAGGTCGTCGGTGCTCAGGCTCATGACAGCTCCTCGATCCGGGAGGACGGGGTGGGCGGCTCGGCGGCCAGCGCGGGAGCGACCCGCAGCTGGGCGAGCGCCTTGGAGGTCTGGGACTTCACGGTGCCGACGCTGATCCCGAGGACGTCGGCGGTCTGGGCCTCGGTGAGGTCCTCGAAGTAGCGCAGGACGACGACGGCGCGCATCCGCCGCGGCAGCAGCGCCAGCGCGTCGACCAGCCCGGCGCGCGTGACGACGGCCTCGCCGTGGTCGGCGGCCGCCACCTCCGGCAGCGTCTCGGTCGGGCGCTCGCCGTTCCAGCGGCGCCGCCACCACGACGCGAAGGTGTTCACCATCACCCGCTTCACGTACGGGTCGGGCTCGCCCTCGATCCGGCTCCACGCGCCCCACGCCTTGGCCAGCGCGGTCTGCACGAGGTCCTCGGCCAGGGCGTGGTCGTGCGTCAGCAGGTACGCCGTGCGGTGCAGCGCGTCGCCGCGTGCCGCGACGTACGCCGCGAACCCGCCGTCCATCCGGACCCCCTGGCCACCGGGACGCCCGACGCTCGGGCGCTCTCAGCCGGTACGACGTCCCAGGGTGCCCGGAAGGTTGCTCGACGGACGCCACCGGGGCGGCTCGGCGTCCGGGCCGGCCGAGTTGTGCGCCCGCTCGACCGCCGCGGCCGCGATGCCGCGCTGCATGCCGCCGAACACGATGCCGTGGAACGGCCGCACCGCCTGCCAGTAGGCGTGCCCCGCCAGCCCGTGCGGCGCGAACAGCGCGCGCATGCGGAACGTCGTGCCCGTGGCGCCGCGCTCGGGCGGGTCGACGACGAGCTCGAGCCAGGCCAGGCCGGGCAGCCGCATCTCGGCCCGCAGCCGCAGCAGGTGCAGGTCCTCGACCTCCTCGACGCGCCACCAGTCGAGCGCGTCGCCGACGGCCAGGTCGTAGGGGTTGCGCCGCCCGCGCCGCAGCCCGGGACCACCGCTGATCCGGTCCATCGCGCCACGCGCCCACCAGCCCAGGGGCCAGCTGTACCAACCGTTCTGGCCGCCGATGCCCTCGATGACCGACCACAGCGCCGGCGCGTCCGCGTCGACGGCCACCTTGCGCTCGTCGACGTACAGCGAGCCGCCCGCCCAGTCGGGGTCGCTGGGCAACGGGTCGGACGGCGCGCCCGGGGTCGACGCCGACGTCCAGGACGTCGCGACGTCGTACGCCTGCACCTTGGCCAGCGCCAGCTCGACCGCCCGCTGGAAGCCGATCAGCCCCTCGGGCGGGTCGGGCACGTACCGGGCGATGTCGTGCTCCTTGCAGACGACCTCGTGCACGAGCGACTCGACGAGCGGCCGCGCCAGCCCGCTCGGCACCGGGGTCACGACGCCGACCCAGTGGCTCGACAGCCGCGGCGTCAGCACCGAGAGCTTCACGATGGGGCGCTTGGGCAGCTGGGCGACCTGGGCGTAGCCCTGCATCATCTCGCGGTAGGTCAGGACGTCGGGGCCGCCGATGTCGAAGCCGCGGCTGACGTCCTCCGGCAGGTCGGCCGCACCGACCAGGTAGCGCAGCACGTCGCGGACGGCGATCGGCTGGATCCGGTTGTCGACCCAGCGCGGCGTGATCATGGCGGGCAGCCGCTCGGTCAGGTACCGCAGCATCTCGAAGGACGCCGAGCCCGACCCGAGGATCACCGCCGCCCGCAGCACGGCGGTCGGGACGCCGGAGTCCAGCAGGATCTCGCCGACCTCCTTGCGCGAGTCCAGGTGCGGCGAGAGGTCCTCGACATCGGGGTACAGGCCACCGAGGTAGACGATCCGGCGGGCCTTCGCCGACCGCGCGCCGCGCGCGAACGCCCGGGCCATGTCGCGGTCGCGACGCTCGAAGCGCTTGCCCGAGCCCAGGCTGTGCACCAGGTAGTAGGCGACGTCGGTGCCCTCGGCCGCCGCGCGCACGGACTCGACGTCGCCGACGTCGCCCTCGACGACCTCGACGTCACCGACCCAGTCGCGGTCGCGCAGCTTGTCGGGCGAGCGCACCAGGCACCGGACGGCGAACCCGGCCGCCAGCAGCTCGGGGACGAGACGCCCACCGATGTAGCCGGTGGCGCCGGTGACGAGAGCGGTGCGGGACATGGCTCAACCCTGCCGCCGCGAGGGCGCGGCCGCGACCGCAGGCGCGGTCGTCAGACGGTGCCGCTGATGGTGCCGCCGCCGGTCGTCGGCGCTCCGGGCACGGGCGGGAACACCACCGGCGCCCGAACCCCGGCCGCGTCGAAGGCGACCTTGACCCGCTCGCGGATCTCGCGCTGCACGCCCCACTGCTCGTTCGGGGCCGTCTTGGCGACGACCCGCACGGTGACCGTGGTGCCGGTGAGCTGCTCGACGCCGACGACCTCGGGCTCGCCCAGCACCACGCCCTCCCACTTGGGGTCGGCGAAGACCGAGGCGACGGTCTCGCGGATGATCTGCTGCGCCCGCTCGATGTTCTCGGAGTAGGCGACCGGCAGGTCGACGACCGCCGTCGACCAGCCCTGGCTCTTGTTGGCGATCCGGATGATCTCGCCGTTGCGCACGTACCAGGCGACGCCGGTCGCGTCGCGCAGCTTGGTGATGCGCAGCGTGACCTCCTCGACGGTGCCGACGGCCTCGCCGGTGTCGACGAGGTCGCCCACGCCGTACTGGTCCTCCAGCAGCATGAAGATGCCGGACAGGAAGTCCTTGACCAGGCTCTGCGCGCCGAAGCCCAGCGCGACGCCGGCCACGCCGGCCGAGGCCAGCACCGGGCCCAGGTCGAGGCCGACGTCCGAGAGGATCATCAGCGCGGCCACGCCGAAGACGACGCCCGAGATGATGCTGCGCAGCACCGAGCCCAGCGTCTCGGTGCGCTGGCGTCGCCGCTCGCTGAGGGCGCCCGTGGCGCTCGCGAGCACGCGGGTCGCCGCGGTCTCGCCGAGCCGGTCGGCGATGCGTGACTCCGCCGTGCGCTGGATCAGCCGGCCGACGGCCCGCACGAGCACGAACCTCAGCAGGGCGGCCACGACGAGGATCACCAGGATCCGGATCGCGTGGGGCAGCACGGTGTCTCCCAGCCACGAGGGCAGCTGGCGGGCGGCGGTGGTCAGGTCGGTCGGCACGGCGGGTGGCTCGCTCCTCGTTGGTCGGGGTCGCTGGACGACCTCCCAGGCTAGAGGCCCGGGACGACGGCCATCAGCCCAGGGCGAGCCCGGTGTGGTGGGCCGCGAAGGCGAGCGAGTCCGCGGTGAGCTCGACCGAGCGCGAGACCGCGCGGCCGCCGTGCCCGACGTCGGCCTCGCGGCGCAGCAGCACCGGCCGCTCGCCGGCGTCGCCGGACGTCGCGTGCTGCAGCGCCGCCGCGAGCTTGCGCGCGTGCAGCGGGTCGACCCGCGTGTCGCCGTCGAACACCGTGAACAGCGTCGCCGGGTAGCGCGTGCCCTCGACCACGTGGTGGTACGGCGAGTAGGCGACCAGCCAGCCCAACTGCTCGACGTCCGCCGCCGTGCCGTACTCGCTGGCCCACGTGGCGCCCAGGCCGAACTTCTCGTACCGCACCATGTCGAGCAGCGGCGCCGAGCAGACGGCGGCCGCGAAGAGCTCGGGCCGCTGGGTGATCGCGGCGCCCACCAGCAGGCCGCCGTTCGAGCCGCCCGAGATCGACAGCTGCTCGGGCGTCGTCCAGCCCTCGGCGACGAGGTGCTCGGCCGCGGCGTGGAAGTCGTCGAAGACGTTCTGCTTGGTGCCGAGCATGCCGGCGCGGTGCCAGTCCTCGCCCTCCTCGCCGCCGCCCCGCAGGCCGGCCACCGCGTAGACGCCGCCGGCCTCGACCCACGCGAGGATGCCGGCGGAGTAGCCAGGTGTGAGGGGCAGGCCGAAGCCGCCGTAGCCGTACAGCACCGTGGGCCGCGGCCGGTCGGGCGTCTCGGACGGCGACACCACGAGCAGGCGCACCTCGGTGCCGTCCTTGCTGCGGTAGACCAGCTGCTGGGTCGAGACCGACGGCACCTCGACCGCACCCGGCGCCGTGGCCCACGTGGTCGTCTCGCCGGTGCGGGCGTCGAAGCGCAGCACGCTGCTCGGCGTCACCGAGTCGCTGTAGCCGAGCCAGGTCTCGTGGCCGCCCTCCGGGTGCTCGGTGAGGCCGCCCACCGACCCCACGCCCGGCAGCGGGACGTCGCCGATCTTGGCGCCGGTGTCCAGGTCGTGCAGGGTGACCTCGCCGACGGCGTGGCGGGTCCACGCGACGACCAGGCGCGGCTCGTCGAGCTCGGGACCGTCGAGCACCGCGTAGCCGTCGAGCACGGCGGTGTGGTCCTGGGGCAGCAGGTCGGTCCAGTTCTCGTAGGCCGGGTCGGCGGGGTCGACGACGGCCAGCCGCCCGCGCGGCGCGTCGCGGTCGGTGAAGACGTACGCGCGCCCGTCGCGGCCGACGTACAGCGAGGTCTGCGCGTCGACGTCCTCCTGGACGACGCGCAGCTCGGGCCGCTCGGGCGAGCTCGCCTCGAGGTCGGCGAGCCAGAGGTCGTTGCGCGGCGCGGTGCCGGCCGAGGCGCTGATCGCCAGCCAGCGGCCGTCCATCGAGACCGAGACGCCGTAGTAGTTGGTCTTCTCCAGCCCCTCGCCGAAGACCAGCACGTCGTCGTCCGGGCTCTGGCCGACCCGGTGCAGCCACACCCGGCGGTGGTACTGCTGCTCGTCGTCGGGCAGGTCGGAGGTGTCGATGCGACGCACGTAGTAGAAGGCCTCGCCGCCCGGCAGCCAGGCCACGGGGGAGTAGCGCGCGCGGTCGACCGGGCCGTCGACGGTCTCGCCGGTGGCGACGTCCATGACGCGCAGCACCGACTCCTCGCGGCCGCCCTCGCTGAGCTGGTACGCCAGCAGGTGGCCCTCCTTGCTGGGCTGCCAGCTGTCGAGGGTCGTGGCACCCGTGGCGTCGATCGCCACGGGGTCGATCAGCACGCGCTCGGTGCCGTCGGGGTCGGTGGTCAGCAGGACCGCGTGCTCCTGACCGGCCACCCGGCGCACGACGAACTGCCGCTCGCCGCGCCAGACCGGCGCGCTGACGACGCCGGCGCCGAGCAGCTCGGTGACCCGCTCGCGCAGCCGGTCGCGGCCCGACCACGTGCCGCGGTGCTCGGCGAGCAGCTCGTCCTGCGCGCGCGACCAGGCCTGCGTCGCCTCGGACGTCGGGTCCTCCAGCCAGCGGTAGGGGTCGGCGACGTCGTAGGTGGGGTCCTGCTCGGGGAGCCGCTCGACGAGCGGGAGGCGCTCCGCCTGCGGGTAGGCGCGGGCGTGCTGCGGGGCGCTGGAGGGCATGCGGCGCATGCTACGTGGCAGGATCGGACGCTGCACCGCCCCCACGCCGCCCCCACACCGCCCTCCCGGACTGCGAGCCGATCCATGACCGACGTCCCGCACGAGCCTCCCAGCGCACCGCTGGTCGAGCTCGCGCGCCTGCACGGCGTGGCCACCGAGTACTGGGACTGGCTGGGCCAGCACGTGCTCGTGCCCGCCACCACCGTGCGGACGGTGCTGCACGCGCTCGGGGTCGACGCGTCGTCCGACGCTGCCGCCCAGGTGGCGCTCGAGGAGGCCGCCGAGAAGCCCTGGCGCCGCACGCTGCCGCCGGTGGTCGTCACGCGCAGCGGGTGGACGCCGTGGGTGCCCGTGCACCTGCCGCACGGCGGCACCGCCCAGGTGTGGGTCGACCTCGAGGGCGGCGGCCGCCGCGAGCTGGTGCAGCGCGACCACTGGGTCGAGCCGCGCGTCGTCGACGGCGTGCAGGTGGGCGAGGCGACGTTCGAGGTGCCGGGCGACCTGCCCCTCGGCTGGCACCAGGTCGTGGCCCGCACCGGCGGCCGGACGTCGTCCTGCCCGCTGGTCGTGACGCCGGCCGAGCTCGAGCTGCCGGCGGCGCTGAGCGGCGAGCACCGGGCGTGGGGCTTCATGACCCAGCTGTACTCGGTGCGCTCGTCGCGCTCGTGGGGCACCGGCGACCTCGACGATCTGGCCGAGCTCGCCGTGTGGAGCGCCGCCGACCTGGGCGCCGACTTCGTCCTGGCCAACCCGCTGCACGCGGCCGAGCCGGTCGGCGTCATGGAGCCCTCGCCGTACCTGCCCACCACGCGGCGCTTCGTCAACCCGCTCTACATCCGCGTCGAGGCGATCCCCGAGGTCGGCACCATGCCGGCGTCCGAGCGCCAGCTGGTCGAGTGGCAGGCCGACGCCGCGCGCGCCGCCAACACCGAGGACACGGTCGACCGCGACGCCGCCTGGACCGCCAAGCGCTCGGCGCTCGAGCTGGTCTACGCCCAGCCGCGCACCCCCGGCCGCGAGCGCGAGTACGAGGCGTTCTGCGTCGAGCAAGGCCAGGGCCTGGTCGACTTCGCGACCTGGTGCGCCCTCGCCGAGGAGCACGGGCTGCCGTGGGGCGCCTGGCCCAAGGAGCTGCACGACCCGACGTCCGAGGCGGTGGCCGACGAGCGCGACCGGCTGGCCGAGCGGGTCGAGCTGCACCGCTGGATGCAGTGGGTCGCCGACGAGCAGCTCGCCGCCGCGCACCGCCGCGCCCGTGGCGCCGGCATGTCCCTCGGGGTCGTGCACGACCTCGCGGTCGGCGTGCACCCCGAGGGCGCCGACGCCTGGGCCCTCGGGCCGGCGCTCGCCCGCGGCGTCTCCGTCGGGGCGCCGCCCGACCCGTTCACCCAGCAGGGCCAGGACTGGAGCCAGCCGCCGTGGCGGCCCGACCAGCTGGCCGAGCTCGGGTACGCGCCCTACCGCGACATGCTGCGCACCGTGCTGCGGCACGCGGGCGGCGTGCGTGTCGACCACGTGCTGGGCCTGTTCCGGCTGTGGTGGGTGCCGCAGGGCGCCCCGCCCACCGAGGGCACCTACGTGCGGTACGACCACGAGGCGCTCGTCGGCATCCTGGCGCTCGAGGCGCACCGGGCCGGCGCCGTGGTGATCGGCGAGGACCTCGGCGTGGTCGAGCCGTGGGTGCGCAGCTACCTGCGCGAGCGCGGCGTGTTCGGGACGTCGATCCTGTGGTTCGAGAAGGGCGAGGAGGGCCGCCCGCTGCCGCCGGAGTCCTGGCGCGAGCTGTGCCTGGCGACGGTCACCACCCACGACCTGCCGCCCACCGCGGGCTACCTGGCCGGCACGCACGTCGACCTGCGCGAGCGGCTCGGGCTGCTGACCCGGCCGGTCGAGGAGGAGCGCGCGGCCGACGAGGCCGACCGCGCCGCCGTGCTCGCGGTGCTGGTCGAGCGCGGGCTGCTGCGCGAGGGCGCGGGAGAGCGCGAGACCGTCGAGGCGCTGCACCGCTACCTGACCTGGACGCCGTCCCGCCTGATCGGCGTGGCGCTGCCCGACGCCGTGGGCGACCGCCGCTCGATCAACCAGCCCGGCACCGACGAGGAGTACCCGAACTGGCGGGTCCCGCTGGCCGGGCCGGACGGTACGCCGGTGCTGCTCGACGACCTGCCGCGCGAGCGCCGGGCCCGCGCCCTGGCGCGCGCCGTCCGCGGCCGCTGACCCGCAGGTCGTCGGCCGCGGACGGCGGTGCCGAGGTCAGGCCTCGTGGTCGCGGGCCTGGGCCCGCAGGGCGCGCGCGACGGCGTCGCGGTTCTCGGTGACGAGCCGGCGCATGGCCGGGACGGCGTCGGGGTGCCCCTCGAGCCACGCGTCGCTGGCGTCGACGAGCGTCTGGTCGGCCAGCAGCGTCGGGTACAGTCCGATGACGATCTGCTGGGCGATCTCGTTGGTGCGCGTCGCCCAGACCCGCTCGATCGCCGCGAAGTAGCGCTCGACGAAGGGGCGCAGCAGCTCGGCGTCGTGCACGCGGCCGATGCCGAGGATGACCGACTCCTGCACGGCGTTCGGCAGCTCGTCGGACTCGACGACGCTGTCCCACGCCGCCGTCTTGGCCTCGGCGGTGGGCGTCGCGGCGCGCGCCACGGCGGCCGCGCGCTGGCCGTTGGCCGTCGAGTCGCGGTCGAGCTCGCGCTCGATCGCGTCCTCGCCGACCGCGCCGGCCGACACCAGCGAGGTGAGCAGCGTCCAGCGCATGTCGGTGTCGACCGCCAGGCCCTCGAGCTCGCCCGTGCCCTCGTACAGCCCGCGGACGACGTCCACGTGCTCGGGCGTGCGGGCGGACGACGCGAACGCCGTCACCAGCTGCAGCTGGCGGTCGCTGCCGGGCTCGGCCGAGCGGGCGAGGTCCAGCAGCGTGGCGGTGACGTGCGCGACGACGTCGGCCCGGTGCTCGGGCGCCGTGTAGACGCGCGCGGTGGTCGACAGCTGCGCGAGGAGCAGGCGCAGCACCGTGGAGTCGGACTCGGTGGCGATCGCGCGCAGCGCCAGCTCGACGAACTGGCGGGCGGGCGACTCGGCGTCGCGGGTCATGTCCCACGCCGCCCCGAGCACCAGCGAGCGCGGCATCGAGTCGGCGAAGCCGTCCAGGTGCGCCACGGCGGTCGCGAAGGACGCGTCGTCCAGCCGGATCTTGCCGTAGGCCAGGTCGTCGTCGTTGACGAGCAGCAGGTCGGGACGGGCCCGGCCGACCAGCTCGGGGATCTCGGTGCGGTCGCCGACGACGTCCGTCTCGATCCGGTCGGTGCGCTGCAGTCGGCCGTCGACCAGGTCGTAGCAGCCGATCGCCAGGCGGTGCGGGCGCAGCACGGCGTGCGCCGCAGGCGCGGTCTGGACGACGGCGACCGAGGTGTAGCGGCCCTCGTCGTCGACCTGGACGTCGGGCACCAGCGTGTTGACGCCGGCGCGCTGCAGCCACTGGGCGCTCCAGCCGCGCAGGTCGCGGCCGCTGGTGACCTCGAGCTCGCGCAGCAGGTCGGCCAGCTCGGTGTTGCCCCACGCGTGCGCCTTGAAGTAGCGGCGCAGGCCCTGCACGAACTCCTCCTCGCCGACGTAGGCGACGAGCTGCTTGAGCACCGAGGCGCCCTTGGCGTAGGTGATGCCGTCGAAGTTCACCTCGACGTCCTCGAGGTCGCGGATGTCGGCGACGATCGGGTGCGTCGTGGGCAGCTGGTCCTGGCGGTAGGCCCACGACTTCTCGGCGGTGCCGAACGTCGTCCAGGCCCACGGCCAGCGGGTGTTCTCGGCCTGGGCGCTCGTGCTGGCCCACTCGGCGAACGACTCGTTGAGCCACAGGTCGTCCCACCAGCGCATGGTGACCAGGTCGCCGAACCACATGTGCGCCAGCTCGTGCAGCACGGTCAGGGCGCGGCGCTCGACCAGCGCCTCGGGCACCTTGGACCGGAAGACGTAGGTCTCGAGGAAGGTCACGGCACCGGCGTTCTCCATGGCCCCGGCGTTGAACTCGGGCACGAAGAGCTGGTCGTACTTCTCGAACGGGTAGGGCAGGTCGAAGACGCGCTCGAAGTACTCGAAGCCCTGCTTGGTGACCTCGACGAGGTTGCCGGCGTCCAGGTGCTCGCGCAGCGAGTGGCGGCAGAAGACGCCGAGCGGGATGGTGCGGCCGTCCGAGCTGGTGAGCTCGTCGCGCTCGACGTGGTACGGCCCGGCGATGATCGCGGTGACGTACGACGCGAGGCGCGGGGTGGGGGCGAACTCCCACACGGCCTTGCCCTCGGGCAGCTCGCGCGGCTCGGGGGTGGGGGAGTTGCTCACCACGGTCCAGTGGTTCGGGGCCGTCACGGTGAAGCGGAACTCGCCCTTGAGGTCGGGCTGCTCGAACACGGTGAACACGCGGCGCGAGTCGGCCACCTCGAACTGGCTGTAGAGGTAGACCTCCTTGTCGACCGGGTCGACGAAGCGGTGCAGGCCCTCGCCGGTGTTCATGTAGAGGCAGTCGGCCACGACGCGCAGCGTGTTCTCGGCGGCCAGGTCGTCGAGCTGCAGGCGCGAGTCGTCGAACACCGCGGACGGGTCGAGGGTGCGCCCGTTGAGCTCGACCGCGTGCACCGCACGGGCGACGAGGTCGACGAAGGTGCTGGCACCGGGGGTGCTGCTCGAGAACGTCACCACGGTCTCGGACCGGAAGACCTCCGGGCCGGTGGTCAGGTCGAGGACGACGTCGTACGACTGCACCGTGACGTGAGCGGCGCGCTGCGCGGCCTCGTCGCGGGTGAGGTTCATGCCAGGCACGCGGGTCTCCGGTCGTTCGGGGGCTTCGGGGGCTTCGGGGCTGCTGCGGGAACTGCGGTCGGGGGGCCCGACCGCACCGGCGGCGGGGCGGCGTCCATGCTCGCACGGATCCGGGAATGTCCACAGGGCGGGACGCCTTGACCCCAGCAGACGCCGCGGGCACCCCTGCCCGCGGCACGCCCCGACGTCCAGGAGAGCCCGTGACCGCGCAGACCGAGCAGACCACCGAGCCGACCGGCACCCAGAGCGTCGACTTCTGGTTCGACCCGATCTGCCCCTGGGCCTGGATGACGTCGCGGTGGATCGGCAAGGTCGAGAAGGTGCGCGACGTCTCGGTGACCTGGCACGTGATGAGCCTGGCCGTGCTGAACGAGGGCCGCGACCTGCCCGAGAACTACCGCGAGATGATGGACCGCGCGTGGGGCCCGGTGCGCGTCGTCGTCGCGGCGCAGAAGCAGTTCGGCGACGACGTCGTCAAGAAGCTCTACGACGCCATCGGCACCCGCATCCACCCGGGCGGCGAGAAGGACTACACCGTCGCCGTCGCCGGTGCGCTGGACGAGCTCGGCCTGCCGGCCGACCTGATCGAGGCCGCCACCTCGACCGACTACGACGACGCGCTCAAGGCCAGCCACTCCGAGGGCATCAGCCTGGTCGGCGAGGACGTCGGCACGCCCGTCGTGTCGGTCAACGGCACCGCGTTCTTCGGCCCGGTCGTCACGCCGGCGCCCAAGGGCGAGGCGGCAGGACGGCTGTGGGACGGCTGCGTCCTGGTGGCCGGCACCCCCGGCTTCTACGAGCTCAAGCGCACGCGCACCCAGGGCCCGGTCTTCGACTGAGACCGTCGGGCCGGCAGTCTGGCGATCAGTGCCAGACTGTGGGCCATGCGCGTGCACATCGGCGGCGACCACGCCGCGTACGACCTGAAGGTCCACCTCGTGCAGCACCTGCTCTCGCAGGGCTTCGACGTCGTCGACCACGGTCCCGAGTCCTTCGACAAGGACGACGACTACCCGGTCCACGTGCTGCGCGCCGCCACCGGCGTCCGCAGCGACGAGGGCAGCCTGGGCGTCGTCCTCGGCGGGTCGGGCAACGGCGAGCAGATCGCCGCCAACAAGGTGCTCGGCATCCGCGCGGCGCTCGCGTGGAGCGTCGAGACCGCCCAGCTCGCCCGCGAGCACAACGACGCGCAGGTCGTGTCGATCGGGGCGCGGATGCACTCGCTCGAGGACGCGACGGCGATCGTCGACGCGTTCCTCGCGACGACCTTCAGCAAGGACGACCGGCACCGCCGGCGCCTGGCGATGGTCTCGCGCTACGAGGACCACGAGGAGCTCCCGCCCTGGCCCGCCACCGAGGGCTGAGCGGCTAGAAGCCGAAGGTCGTCGCCGGCTCGACCGCCGAGCGGAAGGCCGCCGACGTCCGCGCCAGGACGCCGGGAGTGCGCTCGTGCACGAGCCCGGCCTCGGCGAGCGCCACGAGCGTCACGCCGCCGGCCAGCACCGAGCCGAGCTCGCGGACGTCGAGCGCCAGGTCGGGCGCGTCGTCCGTGCGCGTGCAGGTGGCTCCGTCAGGTCCGCCGGTGAGCCGCCAGGTGCCGGCGTTCCACGGGCAGAGCTCGTCGGCGACGTCGAGGACGAGGTCCATCGGGTGGCCGTAGCCGCGCGCGGTGAGGGCGCGGTCGACGTCGACCACGCGCAGCCACAGCTCGTCGGTGCGCACCGGCTTGATCGAGCGGGGGTCGACGAGCCAGGCGAGCAGCGCGTCGTCCGGCTTGACCCGCCAGGACTTGGTCGTCGACGTGAGGTCGAAGTCGGTGACCGCGCGCCACAGGCGGTGCTCGCTCTCGCGGTCGACCGCGGCGATCTCGAAGACCAGGACGGTGCCGTCCGGCGACCCGTCCTTCCACTCGACCGAGCGCCGCAGCACGGCGTAGCCGGTGGGGGTGCCGTCGCGCTCGGCGACCAGCAGCCGCAGCGGCTCGTCGCGCTCGAGCTGGCGCGGGGTCATCCGCAGCAGGTCGCGCGTCAGCGCCTCGCCGCGGTCGACCATGCCCGGACGACGGGCGCAGGCCCGCGTGTGGACGTCGGCGACCAGCTGCCAGTGGGTGTCGGGGTCGGCGCTCACGAACCTCAGCGCGACGTCGTCCGAGCCGGGCAGGTCGCGCAGCGTGGCGCCGCGTCCGAGCGTGACCTGGTAGCCGACGGTCGCCAGGCCGTAGCCGAAGCGGCCGTAGATGGCGGTCTCGGAGGCGTGCAGGCCCGACACCGGCTCGGCGCCGCGCTCGTGCAGGTCGTGCAGGTGGGCCGTGATCATCGCCCGCAGCACGCCGCGGCGGCGGTGGCCGGGGTGCACCGACACCCAGCTCAGCCCGGCCATCGGCACGACCGTGGTGCCGGTGCCGAGCTCGCCGGTGGGCAGGCTGACGCTCAGGCTGAAGACCGTGTTGACGCCCACCAGCTCGCCGTCGTCGGTGCGGACGCCGGAGGTGCGGTCCCACTCGAAGTAGTCCAGCGTGTGGCCGGGGTCGTCGGGGAAGACGAAGGCGGCCTGGTCGACCCACAGCAGCTCGGCGCGCTCGTCGGAGCCGATGGCGACGACGGTGCCGGGCGAGGGGCGGTCTGCGGGGTCGGTCGGGGGCATGAGGTCAGCTTGACGACGGGAGGTGGGCGGGCGCAACGGATATCCCGGACGCCCCGGCGCGCTCGAACGGTCATGCGTTGGTCAAGTGGTCCGGACGTGCCCGGGTGATCAGTAGGGTTCCCCCGTGGCGACGTCGCTGAGGGCGAGCGGGGCACCGCGCCGACGCCTGCCCCTCTGGCGCCGCGCGCGCTCGGTCGTGCGTCGGCAGGTGCTGCCGAGCTCGACGTTCCACCTCGTGGGGCTGGCCGCGCTCGCGGTCGCCATCACGTTCGCCACCCTCAACGCCAGCGACTGGGTGCCGGTGGCGGCCTTCGCGCTGGTGCTCACGGGCGGCGGCTTCCTGCTGCGCCCGATCGGGCTCGCGCTGCTGTACGTGCTGGTGGTGGGGTGCCTGGTGGTTGTGCAGGTCAACCGCACGCCGGGGCTGAACCGCGGTGTGGTCGTGGTGCTCGTGACGATGGCGCTGCTCATGTGGTTCGTCGCCCGCTCGAGGGCCCGGCTGGGGCTGCAGGGCAACCTCGGCGAGACGATGCTGGTCGACCTGCGCGACCGGCTGCGCCAGCAGGGCGAGATGCCCGCGCTGCCGCCCGACTGGCAGGTCGAGAGCGTGCTGCGCTCGGCCTACGGCGACTCGTTCTCCGGCGACTTCCTCGTGGCCAACCGCTCGACCGACGGCACCCGGCTGGAGGTCGCGCTCGTCGACGTCTCGGGCAAGGGAGCGGCGGCCGGCACGCGGGCGCTGATGCTGTCGGGCGCGCTGGGCGGCCTGCTCGGCGCGATGGCACCGCACGACTTCCTGCACGCGGCCAACCAGTACCTGCTCCGCCAGCGCTGGGACGAGGGCTTCGCCACCGCCGTGCACCTCGACCTCGACTTCGTCACCGGCCGGTTCCGGATCGCGGGCGCCGGGCACCCGCCGGCGGCGCACTTCCAGGCCGGCTCGGGCCGCTGGGTGCTCACGACGGGCGGCGGGGGCCCGCTGCTCGGCGTCATGGACGGCGTGAACTTTCCCGGAGTCGTCGGCACGCTCGAGCGCGGCGACGCTCTGCTGATGTACACCGACGGCGTGGTCGAGATCCCCGGACGCGACCTCGACCTCGGCATCGACCGCATGCTCGGGCAGGCAGAACGCCTGGTGCGCACCGGTTTTCGCGGTGGCGCCCGACGGATCGTCGAGGGCGCCCTGGCCGGCGAGACCGACGACCGCGCGCTCGTCCTCATCTGGCGCGCCTGACCCGCGCTGCCCACCATCCGGCCAGGTCAGCCGAAGCTGCGACCCTCGCCCCGGTAGGTCGGCGTCGAGCCGACCACGGCGTCGCCGTCCACCAGGTGCAGGACGTCGAACCGCTCGCACAGCTCGCCCGCCTTGGCGTGCCGGAACCACACGCGGTCGCCGACGCGCAGCGTGCGCGCCGCCGCGCCCCGCACCGGCGTCTGCACCTCGCCCGCGCCCTCGGTGCCGAGCAGCTTGAGCCCCTCGGGTGCGACGGGCAGCGGTTGGCGGGTGCGACCGGTCGGCCCGGACGCGATGTAGCCGCCGCCGAAGCAGGTGGCGACGTCGTCGGCCGGACGGCGCACGACGGGCAGCGCGAAGTACGCGGCCGGTCGGGCGGTGAACGCGTCGTAGCCGTCGAACAGCGTGGGGCAGTAGAGACCTGACCCGGCGGTGAGCTCGGTGACGGCGTCGTCGGCAGCCGTCGCCTCGAGGCTGCCGGTACCGCCGCCGTTCACCAGGTCGAGCGGGTGGCCCACCGACTGCTCGACTGCGCGGACGACGGCGCCGCGGCGGGTGGCGAGCTCGGCCAGCGAGCGCTGCTTGACCAGCCGCACGGCCGGGCTGCGGTCGGGGAGCCCTGCCACCTGCGCCTCGTAGAACATCAGCCCGACCACCCGCACCCGGGTGTCGGTCTCGGCGGCGCGCGCGAGCCGGGCGGCGTCGTCCGGGCTGCGCAGCGGCGAACGGCGCACGCCGAGGTGAGCGGGTCCGACGCGCAGCGAGGCGTCGACGTCCAGGCAGACGCGCAGCGGTGCGTCGCCGACGTCGGCGGGGAGGGCGGCAGCGGCCGCCCGCACCTGGGCCTCGTCGTCGACCATCACGGCGACGGCGCGCCGCAGGTCGGCGTCGGCGGCCAGCTCGGCGAGCGCCGCGCGGTCGACGCTGGGGTACGCGACGACGACGTCGTCGGTCGTGCCGCTGCGGACGAGCCAGAGCGCCTCGGCCACCGAGTAGGCCAGGACGCCTTGGAAGCCGTTGTGCTGCAACGCTTCTGAGACCATGCGACGCGACCGCACGGACTTGCTGGCCACCCGGATCGGGACGCCGCGCGAGCGGCGGGCCAGGTCGTCGGCGTTGGCGCGCCAGGCGCCGAGGTCGACGACGGCGAAGGGCGGGTCGAGGTCGGCGGTCGCGGCGTCGAGCCGACGTCCGAGGTCGCTCATGCGTCCACCTCCTGGCGGGCACCGCGCATCGTGGCGAAGGCCCGGGCCAGCACCGCCACGCCGACGCCCGCCACGAGCGGCGCGACGTAGCCGACCCGCAGGCTGCCCACCGTGCCGAGCAGGCCGACCACGACGCCGCCCAGCACGAAGCCGACGTAGTTCGACAGGTTGAGCCGGGCGATGGTCGCGTCGCGCACGGCGGGCGCGAGGTGGTCGGTCGTCGCGAACGACAGCGGCGCCACGACCGCCAGCCCGAGGCCGGCGACCGCGAAGCCCAGCACGGCGACGGCACCGCCGGGTGCCACCACGACGAGCAGCAGGCCCACCGCACCGACGACGCCGGCCAACCGCACCACCCGCACCGCACCGACCCGGCGCACCGCGAGGTCGGCCAGCGACCGCGACACCAACGAGCAGGCCTGGTAGGCCGCGTAGCCGACGGCGGCGAACGCCAGCGACGTGTGCAGCTCGTCGCGCAGGTACAGCGAGCTCCAGCTCGAGATGCCCGAGTCGACGACGTAGAAGCAGACGACGGCCAGGCCCACCAGCAGCATCGGGCGCCACGGCACGGTGGGCGTCTCCGCGGCGTGCACGGGGTCGGGCGCGGCGTCGGCCGCGGTCTGCGCGGGCAGGCGCGTCAGCACCACGGCCAGCACGTCGACCACCGCCGCGACGACGAGCACCGACGTCCGCAACCCGACGTGCCAGCGGTCGTCGGCCGACGTCCACAGGGCGCCGGCGATGCCGCCGAGGCTCCACGCCGCGTGGAACTGCGCGAGCACGCTGCGCCCGAGCCGGGCCTGCACGTCCACCGCCTGCATGTTCATGCTGGCGTCGACGCCGCCCACCGCGAGCCCCCACAGCAGGAAGGCCGGGAAGAACAGCGCCTTGTCGGGCGCCAGCACCGTCAGCGCGGCGCCGATCCCGATGCCCAGCACGGCACCCGACAGCGCCCGGCCGCTGCCGGCGCGTGCCGCGACCGCACCGGCCACCAGGCTGCCCGCGCCCGCGCACACCGACACGCCCAGCACCAGCAGCGTCACGGCCGCGTCGGACACGTCCCAGCGGTCGGTGTACGCCGGCAGGTGGGTCAGCAGCGTGGCGAAGGTCAGGCCCTGCGCGAAGAAGCCGGCTGCCACCAGGGCTCGCCGCCGCCCCAGCGGAGCCGGCGAGGTGGTCACGCGCCCATCATGCCGTCCCGGCACCGGCCGGCACGGCATCATCTCCCCATGACCACCTGGACCAACTGGGCCCGCACCGAGGTCGCGCACCCGGCCGCCGTCGTCCTGCCGCGCGACGTCGACGAGGTGGGCCGGGTGGTCCGCGCCGCGGCCGACGCCGGACGACGGGTCAAGGCGGTCGGGTCCGGCCACTCCTTCACGGGCGTGGCGGTCACCGACGGGGTCCACGTGCGCACCGACCACCTCAGCCGGAGGCTCGACGTCCACGGCGACGGGCTGGTGACGGTGGGAGCCGGCTGGCGGCTGCACGACCTCGGCCCGGCGCTCGCGGCGCGCGGGCTGGCCATGAGCAACCTGGGCGACATCGACGTCCAGACGATCTCGGGGGCGATCGGCACCGGCACGCACGGCACCGGCCTGCGGTTCGGCGGCATCGCCGACCAGGTCCGCGGGCTGCAGCTGGTGCTGGCCGACGGGTCGGTGGTCGAGGTGTCGGCGGACGACGACCCCGACCTGTTCGAGTCGGCGCGGATCGGGCTCGGGGCGTTCGGCGTCGTCACCGCGGTGACCCTGCAGTGCGAGCCGGTCTACGCGCTGCACGCCGTCGAGGCGCCGATGGGGATCGGCGAGGTGCTGGGCGGCCTCGACGACCTGGTCGAGGGCAACGAGCACTTCGAGTTCTACTGGTTCCCGCACACCGACCGCACGCTCACCAAGCGCAACAACCGGATGCCGGCGGGCTCGCCGACCGTGCCGCTGGGCAAGGTGCGCGGCTACGTCGACGACGAGCTGCTGTCGAACCGCGTCTTCGGGGTGCTCAACCACGTCGCATCGCTCGCGCCCGGCGCGGTGCCCGGCATGGCCGCGCTCAGCGCCCGGGCGCTGGGGCGGCGCGAGTTCAGCGACGCGTCGTACCGGGTCTTCGCCTCGTCGCGCACCGTGCGGTTCCGGGAGAGCGAGTGGGCGCTGCCGCGGGCGGCGATGCCGTACGTGCTGCGCGAGATCCGCACCTGGGTCGAGCGCAGCGGCGAGCGCCTGCCGTTCCCGGTGGAGGTGCGCTTCGGGGCTGCCGACCGGCCGTGGCTGTCGACCGCGCACGGCCGCGAGACGGCCTGGATCGCCGTCCACCAGTTCCACCGCATGCAGCACGACCGGTACTTCCGTGCCGTGCAGTCGATCGCGGCCGAGGTCGACGGGCGGCCGCACTGGGGCAAGCTGCACACCCTCGGCGCCGACCGGCTGCGCGAGCTCTACCCGCGCTTCGACGACGCGCTGGCGGTGCGCGAGCGGGTCGACCCCGGACGCGTCTTCACCAACGACTACCTGCGCAGGGTGCTCGGTTCCTGACCGACCACGTCGGCCACCGGCACCTGCGGGACGTCGGCGAGCTCGTCGCGCTGGCGGGCGCTGAGCCGCAGCGTGATGTCGGCGCACTCCTCGCAGACCGAGCGCGGGATGACGCCCGCCCGCATCAGCAGGCTGAACGCGATGCAACCGACGCAGAGGCCGAGGCCCGCCTCGAGCGCGGGGAACACCACCATGACCGCGCCGATCAGCCAGGTGGGCAGGTGCCAGCCGCCGGCGTACCAGGTCAGCGAGGCGCCCACGGTCATGACGGCCCCGATGGCCGCGGCGAAGCGCTTGGGCGGGCCGGGCGTCGGGCGCGGCGCCGCCGGAACACGAGGCCGGGCGACGGCTGCGAGCCGGGCCAGCGGGCTGACCTGCGGCCCGACCACCGAGCGCAGCACGAAGTCGACGGCCAGCACGACGTACAGCCACGGCTGCTGCAGCGCGAGCGCCAGGACGGCGAGCACCAGCACCTCGGCGGCGACGACGCGCACGGTGACGTCGTCGACCGTGCGGGGGAAGCGGGACAGGCTCATGACGGCTCCTCGCGGTGCGGACCCCAGCACCTCTAGCGAACCGCAGATCTCACGCTCTGATTCCGCCGTCTCACGTGCTGGAACGCCTTTCCGCCACGCCGACCGCTTTCCGCCGGAGGAACCGCTGCTGGGTGGCGCAAAGCGGTTCGGCTGGCGGAAAGGTCAGGGCCGGGCGATGGGGGCTGTGCGGGCGGCCCGGGCGAGCACGAGCGCGGCGAGCCCGGCGCCGCAGGTGCCGAGCACCATGTCGCCCAGCGTGTCCTGGTAGGCGGTGGCGAGCTCGGTGCCGCCACGGATGAACGCGAACCACTCGCCGACCTCCCAGGCGAGCGCGAGCACTGCGCCCCCGCCGACGACCACGGTCGAGCGGGCCCAGCCAGGGACGAGCCGCGCCGCACCGACGACCAGCGCCAGGCCGAGGCAGAGCAGGAACCAGTTCACGAAGTGGTTGGCGTCGTCCCACCAGGTGACCCGGTCGTACAGGTCGAGGGTGTTGCCGGTGACGTCGACGAGGAAGGGCGCCATGACGAGCGCGAAGCCGGCCCACGGGGGACGGCTCGCGGTGAGCCGGCGGCGGTGGGCGACCCACCAGAGCGCGGGCACCAGCAGCATCAGCACTGGGTACGCGACGAGCCGGGCGGCGAAGGCCTTGCCGGCGAACTGCGGCAGGTCCGTGGCGACGCTGGCCACCACGAGCTGGACGACGGTCGCGACGAGCACGAGGGCGCAGGTCAGGCGTCCGCGGTGCTGGCTCATGGCGCCAGGGTGCCACTCACCGGACGAGCTCGGCCCGCACTCCGACCAACCGCACCGGTCGCGCCTCGAACCGGTCGAGCGCCTCGAGCGCCGCGGCCACCACCGCGTCGGGGTCGGTCGTGGGGGCGGCGAGCGCCCGGCCGTGCGTCTCGGTGAAGAACGGCACGTACCGCACCTTGACCACGACGCGCAGCGCGTCGCGACCCTCGTCGACCACCTCGCCGGCGACCCGGCGGGCCACCTGCTCGACCTCGCGACGGACGTCGGCCCACTCGACGAGGTCGGTCTGGAAGGTGACCTCGCGGCCGAGCGAGCGCCGGACGTACGGCGAGCTGTCGATGCGCGCGCTGTCGCGGCCGGCGCCCACCCGTTGCAGCCACGGGCCGGTGGTGGGCCCGAAGCGCGCGGCCAGCGCGTCGACGTCCGCCTCGGCCAGGCCGCGCACGGTTGTGATGCCCAGCTCGGCCAGCTTGGCCGAGGTCTTGGACCCGATGCCCCACAACGCGTCGGGGGCGAGGTCGCCGAGCTCGGCGAACCAGGTCGCGCCGGTGATGCGGTGGGTGCCCGCGGGCTTGCCGTAGCTCGTGGCGATCTTGGCCTGCAGCCGGTTGCGGCCGATGCCGACCGAGCAGTCCAGCTGCGTGGCCTCCAGCACGCGGCGCTGCACCTCGCGCGCGACGGCCTCGGGGTCGTCGTCCGGCGGGTCGTCGACGCCGAGGAAGGCCTCGTCCCAGCCGAGCACCTCGACCTCGGGCGTCACCGTGCGCAGGGTGGCCATGACGACGTCCGACACGGCCTCGTAGTGCTCGCGGTCGACGGGCAGGAAGACCGCGTCGGGGATCCGCTTCAGCGCGGTGCGTAGCGGCGTGCCCGACCCGACGCCGCGCTCGCGCGCCTCGTACGACGCGGTGCTGACGACGCCGCGCTTGGTGGGGTCGCCGTCCCCGCCCACCACGACGGGCAGGCCCGCGAGCTCGGGGTGGCGCAGCACCTCGACCGCGGCCAGGAACTGGTCGAGGTCGACGTGCAGCACCCACCGGGTCACGGCGGTCAGTCTGCCCTGGGAGCGGCCCGCACCCGGGCTACAGGCAGAGGCAGAACGGGTGACCCGCCGGGTCGGTGTAGACCCGCCAGTCGTCGCCCTCGCCCACGCGCACCGCACCGAGCTCGAGCGCGCGGGGCTCGGCGGCGGCCAGGTCCGTCACCGCGAGGTCGAGGTGCGCCTGCTGCGGGTGCGCAGGGTCGGGCCACTGCGGCGGCGTGTAGCCCTCGACCTGCTGGAACATCAGGCTGCCGCCCTCGAACGCCACCAGTGCGCCCTCGGGCCCGTCGTACCCCACCTCGGTGCCGAGCAGGTCGGCGTAGAAGCGGGCGAGCGCCGAGGCGTCGGGCGCGTCGATCGTGGCGGCGTAGAGCACCGTGCCCGCGCCGATCCCGTCGGCCTGGCACAGGTCGAACGGGTGCCCGTCGGGGTCGGCCAGCGTCATCCAGCTGGCGCCGTCGGCCAGCCGGCTCGCGCCCAGGCCGACCGCCCGCTCGGCGGCGGCCTCGTGGCCCTCGACCTGCAGGTCGAGGTGGACCTGCTGCGGGCGCTCCTGCCCCGGCCACTGCGGCGGCTGGTGGTCGAGCGCGCGCTGGAAGCACAGCCGCAGACCGCCGGCGCCGGTGGCGGTCGAGACCCACTCGTCGTCCTGGTACGTCACCTCCCAGCCGGTCAGGGCGGTGTAGAACGACGCGGCCTTCGCCACGTCGGGGACGTCGAGGACCACGCTGCGCAGCGTCGGGGTGACCGTCATGCGGCGATCCTGCCGCGAGCCACCGACATCGGGCGAGGGCTACAGCTCCTTGCGCAGGTGGACGTCGGCCTGGTCCGGGGTCGGGACGCCGTCCCAGCGGAAGATCTCGCGGTAGCCGTGCCGCTCGTAGAAGGCCGGCGCCTGGAACGTGAACGACGTGACGAACACGTGCGTGCAGCCGCGGGCGCGCGCCTCGGCCTCGAAGGCGTCGAGCAGCCGTCGACCGGCCCCGGTGCCTCGCGCGTCCTCGCGCACCCAGACCATGGCCAGCCAGGCGGCGACGCCCCAGGTCCAGCCGCTCGCGCCGGCGACCAGCTCGCCCGCTCGGTCTTGCAGGTGCACGGTGAGCTCGACGCCCTTCTCGATGCCGGGCGTGGCGGCGGCGTTGAACCGGTCGAGCTCGTCGGACAGGCGCTGGTCGAGCGCGGCGTCCGCGCGGCCGACCGCGAGGCGGAGGTCGTCTGCAGAGGTCACGACCGCCGATGCTCCCACGCGGGGTCGATGAGTTCGGCCTCGTGTGGTGGTCTACACCGCATGACGTTCACGACGGCACACCTGTCCATCTCGCTCGACGGCTTCGCGGCCGGGCCGGACCAGTCGCTCGACCACCCGCTCGGCCGCGGCGGCTTCGACCTGCACCGGTGGCACATCGAGACCGAGGGCCAGCACGAGGTCGACGCCGGCTGGACCGAGCAGCTGCTGCGTCCGCGCGGCGCGTACGTCATGGGGCGCAACATGTTCGGCCCCGTGCGCGGCCCGTGGGAGACCTGGGACGGCGAGTGGACCGGCTGGTGGGGCGACGAGCCGCCGTACCACGCCCCGGTGTTCGTGCTGACCCACCACGAGCGCGAGCCGGTGGAGCTGCAGGGCACGACGTTCCACTTCGTCACGGGCGGTGTCGCCGAGGCGCTCGAGCGCGCACGCGAGGCGGGGGACGGGGACGTCGACATCGCCGGCGGTGCCTCGGCCGTGCGCCAGGTGATGGCGCTCGGCGAGCTGGACGAGCTCAGCCTGGACGTCGCCCCCGTGCTGCTCGGCTCGGGGGAGCGGCTCTTCGACGACGGCCTGCGAGGTCGGCTGGAGCAGGTCGAGGTGGAGCACTCACCGCTGGTGACGCACCTGCGGTACCGCGTCGCGCGCTAAGTCCGCGCGCTGAGTCCGCGCACTCAGCCCAGGACGCGGTCAAGGTCGTCGAGCGAGTCGTTCCAGCTGCGCGCCAGCACCGTCGGGACGTCGCCCGCCAGCGCCTCGGCCACCGCTCGGCGCAGCGCGCGCCGGGCGTCGTCCGGCAGCGGCAGCCAGGGGAAGGCCGCGCCGATGACGCGGCCCATCGCCTGCCCGGAGGCGCGACCGAGCGCTGCCGCGTCCACGACGTAGCGCTCGACGTACGGCGCCACCAGCTCGGCCTGCTCCCAGCCCCAGAAGCCCGACGCGACCGCGCGGAACTCGTGGCTGCCCAGCGTGCCGCCCATCAGCAGGTCCCACGCCTCGCGCTTCGCCTCCGGCGTGGGGACGGCGGCTCGAGCGGCCAGGGACGCGTGGTGACCCGGCACCGACCGGTCGCGCTCCTCCTCCGGCGCGATGAACGAGGCGTCGCCCAGGCTCGCCAGTCGCTGCACGGCGGCCCAGCGCACCTCGGGATCGACGTCCGGCTGCTCGAGCCAACGGACGAGGTGGTCGCGGTCGGCGGACGTCGACGCCACCGCCCGCGAGGCCGCCGGGGCGAGCGCGGGGTCGTCGCGGTCGAGGGCGGCCTGCGCCACGTCGCAGGTCCGGGCGAGCAGGCCCGGCACGTCCTCGGGCGCGGCGTGGCGCCGCACGGTGCGCAGCACCAGCCCGAGCACCGCCTCGAAGATCACCGGGTGCTGCTCGCCGCGCAGGTGCTGGTTGAGCAGGTCGACGAGGTCGTCGAGGGTGAGCGTCCCGGACTGCGCGAGCTCGATCGCCGTCCACCAGAGCATCGCGCGGGTCAGCGGTGACTCGACGGACGACAGGCCCGAACGGACGGCACTCCACGACTGCTCGTCGAGCCGGAGGGCGGCGAACGTCTCGTCGCCCGCGTTCGGGACGACGACGAGCCCGGCGAGGTCGTCGAGCCGCAATGGTTCGTCGGACAGGTCGACGGTCCGCGTCGACACCAGCCGCATCGCGTCGTCGTAGCCCGCGACGGTGAACCGGTGCGGTCGGGAGCCCTCGCGGGTCAGCACCGGCACGTCGCCGTCGCGGGTGACCACCAGCGTGTCGAACCCCGTCGAGCGCAGCCAGGCGTCGGCCCACGAGCGCACGTCGCGGTCGGTCTCGGACTCCAGGGCGTCGAGGAACTGCGCCAAGGTGGCGTTGCCGAAGGCGTGCGCCGACAGGTGCCGGTTGACGCCGGCGAGGAAGTCCTCACCCAGCCAGGTGCCGAGCTGGCGCAGCACGGCGTTGCCCTTGGCGTAGGTGATCATGTCGAAATTGGCGAACGCGGTGTCGACGTCGACGAGCGTCTCGGGGTCCTCGGCGATGCGGTGGGTGGAGCGGCGGCGGTCGGCGAGGTAGCCGGTCGGCTTGCGGGTCAGCGCCGCGCCCGTCCACGAGTCGGTGTAGCCCGCGGCGGCGCCGGCCACCTCGTAGCCCAGGAAGTCGGCGAACGACTCGTTCAGCCACGTGTCCTCCCACCACGTCATCGTCACGAGGTCGCCGAACCACATGTGGGCCATCTCGTGGGCGATGACGGCCGCCATGTCCTCCCAGTCCAGGGCGCTCGGCGTTCCCTGCCGCAGGTACTCGTCGCGGTGGGCGACCGCGCCCGGGAACTCCATCGCGCCCCAGTTCAGGCCGGGCGCGAAGACCTGCTGGTAGTCGCCGAAGGCGTAGGGCTCGTCGAAGACGGTCGTGTAGTGCTGGAAGCAGGCGCTCGTGATGCGCCGCAGCTCGTCGGCGTCGCGCCGCAGCTCGCGCTCCTGCGCCTTGCGGGCGTGCCAGCCGAACGGCAGCGTGCCGCCCGGCGCCGGCGCGTACGGCTCGTCCCAGGTGACCGACACCCACGGGCCGCCCGCGACGAAGAAGAGGTACGTCGCGATGCGCGGCGTCGGCGCGAACGACCACCGGACGCCGTCGCCGTCCGGGGTGGACCCGGTGTGCACGCCGTTGGCCAGCACGGTCCAGTGCGACGGCGCGGTGACCGAGACGGCGAACGTCGTCTTGAGGTCGGGCTGGTCGAAGCAGGGGATCACCTTCTGCGCGATGTCCATCGCGGTGAAGCCGCAGACGTAGCGCTCGCCGTCGGCCGGGTCGACGGTCACGGTCATGCCGTCCCCGTCGGTGACGTAGGGCAGGCGGGCCGTGACCCGCACCTCGTTGGTCGCGGCCAGGTCGGTCAGCGCGATGCGCGTGCCGTCGTACGTCGCCGGGCGGCCGTCGAGCGTGACGTCGGTGGCGCTGCCGAGCTCGAGGAAGGACGATGCGCCGGGCCGGGTGCAGCCGAAGCGGATCGTCGCCTCCACGGCGAAGTCCTCGCTCGACGTCAGGTCGAGGTGGACCTCCGTCTCGACGTCGGTGATGAGCGCGGCGCGCTCGCGGGCCTCGGTGAGAGTCAGGGACACCCGAGGGACGGTAGCGGCGACCGCCGAGAGGCGCCGGAGCGGATGACGGGATCCGGGTTGGAGCGGATGACGGGAATCGAACCCGCGTAGCCAGTTTGGAAGACTGGGGCTCTACCATTGAGCTACATCCGCGCGTGCGGCCAGGCGACGATCACCCGGCCGTGGACGCCGTCCAGCCTACCGGCCCTGCGCCCCGGTCCAGGACGTCGGCCACCGGGCGGGTACGGGGTGTGGCGCAGCTTGGTAGCGCGTCCGCTTTGGGAGCGGAAGGCCCCCGGTTCAAATCCGGGTACCCCGACCAGCACGACCGCGTGATGATGGCGCGATGAGCCGCACCACGCTGGGCCTGATCTTCCCGCCCGACCTGCCGCCCGAGCGGCTGCGGTCCGTGGCGCTCGCCGCCGACGAGGCCGGCCTCGAGCAGCTGTGGCTGTGGGAGGACTGCTTCAAGGAGGGCGGCATCAGCACGCTCGCCGCCGCGCTGGCCTGGACCGAGCAGGTGCAGGTCGGCCTCGGCCTGATGCCGGTGCCGCTGCGCAACGTGGCGGTGACGGCCATGGAGGTCGCGAGCCTGGAGCGCATGTTCCCCGGCCGCGTCGTCCCGGGCATCGGGCACGGCGTCCTGGACTGGATGGGCCAGGTCGGCGTCCGGGCGGAGTCGCCGATGACGTTGCTGCGCGAGTACACGACGGCGTTGCGGGCCCTGCTGGACGGCGAGCGGCTGACGACGTCCGGGCGGTACGTGCACCTGGACGACGTCGCCCTCGACTGGCCGCCCTCGCCGCCCCCGCCGCTGCTGGTCGGCGCCATGGGCGACAAGACCACCCGGCTGGCCGGCGAGCTCGGCGACGGCGTGATCTTCGCCGAGATGTCGCCCGAGCGGGTGCGCGCCGCCGTCGAGCACCTGCGTGCGGGCCGCGAGGCCGCCGGCCGCGAGGGCCTGGGAGACGTCGTCGTGTTCCTCGCGGTCACCGGGCCCCTGGACGTCGACCGGGTCGCCGCGCAGGTGGCCGAGATGGCCGACGCCGGGGCCACCCACGTGCCGGTGCTCGCGCTCGACACCGCCCACGGCAAGCACGGCGCGACCCCGCTGGAGGACGTCACCCGCTGGGTCGCCACCGAGCTGCGGGCCGCCGTCCCGTAGGCGGAGCCGCAGGTCAGGCGGGCGATTGGGTCACCACGGCAGCGGCGGATAGCATGGGCGGTCGCGCGCCAGCACGCGCGTCCCTCGATCCCGCCAGGAGAACACCGCAGTGAAGAGTGCCGTCGAGACCCTCAACCCCACCCGGGTGAAGCTCACCGTCGAGGTGCCGTTCGAGGAGCTCAAGCCGAGCCTGGACGCCGCCTACCAGACCATCGGGTCGCAGGTGCAGATCCCCGGCTTCCGCAAGGGCAAGGTCCCGGCGCGCATCATCGACCAGCGGGTCGGTCGCGGCGCGGTGCTGGAGGAGGCCGTGAACAACGCCCTCCCCACCTTCTACGGCCAGGCGGTCGAGGAGGCCAAGATCCGTCCCCTCGGCCAGCCCGAGGTCGAGATCACCGAGGCGCCCGACCCGGCGTCCGGCGGCGACTTGAAGTTCAGCGTCGAGGTCGACGTCCGCCCCGAGGTCGAGCTGCCCGACTACTCCTCGCTGAGCGTCCAGGTCGACGACATCACGGTGCAGGACGCCGACGTCGACGCCGAGATCACCGCCCTGCGCCAGCGCTTCGGCACCCTGGTGGGCGTCGAGCGCGCGGCCGTCGAGGGCGACTTCGTGTCGATCGACCTGAAGGCCGAGATCGACGGCGACGAGATCGACGCCGTCACCGGCGTCTCGTACGAGATCGGCAGCAAGAACATGCTGGAGGGCCTCGACGAGGCGCTCGTGGGCATGAGCGCCGGCGAGACCAAGGACTTCACCGCCCCGCTCGCCGGCGGCGACCGCGAGGGCCAGGACGCCGACGTCACCGTCACGGTGCAGTCGGTCAAGGAGCGCGAGCTGCCCGAGCTCGACGACGACTTCGCCCAGCTCGCCAGCGAGTTCGACACCCTCGACGAGCTGACCGCCGACCTGCGCACGCAGGCCGAGCGCACCCAGCGCCTGCAGCAGGGCGTCCAGGCCCGCGACAAGGTGCTCGACGCGCTGCTCGACGCCGCCGACATCCCGGTGCCGGCTGCGCTCGTCGAGGCCGAGGTGCACAGCCACCTCGAGGGCGAGAACCGCCTGGACGACGACGAGCACCGCACCGAGGTCGGCGAGAACGCCACCAAGGCCCTGCAGGCGCAGTTCCTGCTGGACGCCATCGTCGAGCAGGAGAAGGTCTCGGTCAGCCAGCCCGAGCTCGTCGAGTACCTCGTCATGAGCGCGCAGCAGTACGGCATGTCGCCCGACGCGTTCGCGCAGGCCGTCGACGAGGCCGGCCAGGTGCAGGCGATGGTGGCCGAGGTCGCCCGCCGCAAGGCGCTCGCCGTCGTCCTCGAGAAGGCCAAGGTCACCGACGCCAGCGGCAACGACGTCGACCTCGAGGCGCTGCGCCCCACGGCCGACGAGGCCGGCGCCCCGGTCGTCGAGGCCGAGCACGACCACGACCACGAGGGTCACGAGCACTGACCTCCCCGCACCACGACGAAGGGCCCCGGACGACGTCCGGGGCCCTTCGTCGTCCGGCCGGCTACGGCGCGGCGAACCAGGTGAGCGAGCGCTGCACCAGGTCGGCCCGCTGCGCGGCGCTCCCGTAGGCCTCGAGCGGGAAGGCCAGGAAGACCACCTTGTACGACCCGTCGGCCACGGACAGCGCGTCCGGGTCGGACGCGTCATCGGTGAACGCCGCGGTGGCCGGGGCGATCGGCGTGACCCGGTCCTCGAAGTTCGCGCCGAGCACCGAGTGGTCGAGCGGCACCGTGCCGATGCCGTTCGTCACCGGGTTGCCGCTCACACCGGTCACCGACGCCGTCGCCTTGTCGTTCTGGGTCTCCGTGCCGTCCCAGTCGACGTGCAGGTAGTCGTGCACGAACGCCGTCGTGCCCGCGGCCTGGTCGAGGATGTCCTGCCCCGACATCAGCAGCCGGCCGCCGCCGTCCAGGAACCCCTTCAGCACCCGCTCGTACGGCGTGATCGGGCCCGGGTAGGCGTTGCCGGTGAACCACACCGCGTTGGCGTGCGCGCTCAGGTACGACTGCGGCAGCTGCGGGTCCTCGGCGAGGTCCCAGCTGCCGAACGACGCTCCGGCCGCGGTGAGCGCCGCGCGGTACGAGGGCGCGGAGTCCACCGGGTCGTTCGTGTCGCCGTCGACGAGCACGGTGTCGCTGGCGACCGCGATGGTCGACAGGTCGGCCGACGCCTTCACCGACGCGTCGGCGGACGACGTCGCCGTCACCGTCGACGGGCTGCGCGCGTCGTCCGCGGCGCCGGACGGCACCGCGACCTTGACGCAGACGTCGGTCGACGCGCCCGGCTGCACGGTCGGCGTCACCGGCAGCGGCGTGGTGCACGACGCGTCGTACGTCGTCGTGGTCCACGCCCCGGTCGTCGACAGGGCGTAGGTGTCGGGCTCGTACCCCTCGTTGGTGACGTGCTCGGTGAAGGTCGCGGACGTGCCGACCTTCGCGCCCTCGAGGCCCGTCGCCGGGTCGACCGACACGGCGTGCGCGTCGGCGATCGGGGTCGCTTGCGGGCTGCCGCTGGTGCTGACGCCCTGGGCCGAGCGCACCTGGATCCCGTCGTTGACGATCGCCTGCACCGTCGACGGCAGGTTCTGGGCGATGGTCACGGTGAAGGTCAGGTCGACCTTCCCGCCGGCCGGGATGGTGAGGTTGCGCCACACCACCTCGCCGTTGCGGTAGCTGCCGCCCTGGCCGGCCGAGACGAACCGCGTGCGCCCGGGGAGCGGGTCGCGCACCGAGACACCCGTGGCGGACGCGTTGCCGATGTTCTTGACCGTCACCGTGTAGTCGATGTCGCGGCCCGGGCCCACCGGGACGCCGCTGTCGACCTTGGAGACGACCAGCGCGGGCAACGCGTTGCGGTTCTGCAGCGTGTACGCGCCGCGGCCGTGGGTGCCGGCCGCCAGGACGCCGTGGCTGGCGTCGTAGTCCAGCTGCCAGACGGCGACCTTGGGCATCCCGCTGCCGAGCCGCTTCCACTTCCCGCCGCCGTTGGTCGAGACGAACGCGCCGACGTCCGTTCCGGCGTAGACGGTGCGGGTGTCGGACGGGTCGATCACGACGCTGTTGACCGGGACGTCGGGCAGGTTGGCGCTGACGTCGGTCCAGTGCCGGCCGCCGTCCGACGTCGAGAACACGTGCCCGCTGCGTCGCGGCGTGGCCGCGTTGAAGCCGCCGTAAGCCGCGTAGGCGATCCGCCAGTTCGACCGGTCCACGGCGATCTGGTTGACCGGGCGGTTGGGCAGCACGTTGGTTCCGGTGCGCTGCCAGGTCGGGCTGTCGGACGTGACGGCGTCCGGGCTGACCTGGATCCAGCCCTCGTCGGTGCCGACGTAGACGCCGGTGCCGCCGTCCGCGAGGCCGATCGTCGAGATGAAGCAGCCGCGGGCGCCGTTGGGTGCGGAGCCGGTGCAGCCGCTCGTGAGGTCGTCGCTGACCTTCGCGAACGTGACGTCGCCGGCGGACGGCGCCTCCACGTTGTCACTGCGGTACAAGCGGTACGTCCCCAAGAACATCTGGTTGACGTTGCCGCGGTTCTGCGTCCACGGGACGTAGAACTCGGCCCGGTCGTTCAGGTCGATCCCGCCGTCGATCGCCTCGTTGCCGAAGAAGGTGTTCGTCTCGGTGGGGTCGTAGCGGTAGGGCGAGATGTCGAAGTACGTGCCGAACACGTACGCCGGCACGGACGGGTTGACGGTGTTGGGCGTCGTCTGGTCGACGATGACCTGGCCGCCGTCACCGCCGGCCTGGTCGAACCACCGGCTGTTGGCCAGCGACTTGCGCAGCGTGCCGTTGTCCTGCGTGCCGCCCCAGTACTGGCCGGGCACCAGCGGCACGGTGGCCATCGACGTGAACTGCGTGATCGCCAGGTGGCTCGAGCTCACGAGGGCAGCGGTGGCCGGGTCCACCTGGCCGTTGAGGTTCTCCCAGTCGGCAGCCGAGAGCGGGTCGCCGGCGCCGTTGCGGCCACCGCCCGTCGACGACTGCCACACGCCGCCGTCGTTGCCGATCGCCACGTGGCTGGTGTCGTCGGGCTCGAAGGCGACGGCGTGGAAGTCCGGGTGCAGGTCGTAGCCGAGGTTCTTCCAGGTCTGCCCGCCGTCCTTCGAGCGGTACACGCCGCCGGACTGCGGGACGTTGCCGTAGCCGTACGAGCCCAGGACGTAGACGACGTCCGGGTTCGTCGGGTCGGGCTTGACCTCGTTGTCGTAGAAGCACTGCGTGCCGCAGTAGTCCTTGATCGAGTCGGTGCCGGTGCCCGTCGCGGTCGCCGCCCACGTCACGCCGTCGTCGGTCGTCTTGTAGACCTGGCTCTGGTGGTAGGCGTCGCTGGAGTCGAAGTAGTCGAACCCGGTGTAGACCGTCGCGCGGGCCGCGTTCGCCGGGTGGGAGAGGCCGAGCGAGAAGCGCGTGCCGCCCTCGCTGAAGTTGCCGGCCGGCAGGTTGCCGAGCGCGCTCGCCCAGGTCTGCCCGCCGTTGGTCGAGCGGTAGATGCCGTCACCCCAGAACGACGCCCACAGCACCCGGGGGTTGCGCGGGTCCATCACGAGGTCGGTCGCGCCGTGGATCTCCTCCGACGTGCCCTTGCGCAGGTTCCAGCTCTGGCCGCCGTTGCTCGACTCCCAGACGCCGTACTTCACGTCGGTCGGGTGGGTGGTGCGGTGGTTGCCGCCACGGCCGCGGACCGTCGACACGTACAGGTGGTTCGCGTTGCCGGGGTCGACGACGATGTCCGTCACGGCCTGGCCGGTGAACAGGGTCGACACGTGCGTCCAGGTCAGCCCGCCGTCGCGCGAGCGGTACACGCCGTCGCCGTAGTACGAGTCGCCGGACAGCGCTCCCTCGCCCGAGCCCATGTACATCACGCGGTCGTCGCTGGGAGCGGTGGCGAGCGCCCCGACGGACTGGGTGTCGGCGTCGTTGGTGCGCGACGTCCAGGTGCCCGTGCCCTCGTCGTAGGTCCAGACGCCGCCCTGCGCCGCACCGAGGACGACGGTGCCGTCCTTGCGGATCACCAGGGCGCCGACGCGACCGGCGACCGCCTCGAAGGTGTTGCTCGTGCGGCCGACCTGCACGATCGGGTCGGGGCCCTGCGACGTCCACGTGCCGCCGCGGGCGGCGCCGCGGTTGCGCTCGTTGCTGATGGACGACGCACGCGTGCTCGCGGTGGAGCGGAGCTTCGCCGCCTCGCCGAGCGTCAGCTCGTCGTCGCCGGACAGCAGCCGGCTCCAGTAGTACGCGTCGCGCAGCTTGTCGAAGCCCGCCTCGTCCTCGCCGGTCTCGTGCTCGCCCTTCGGGGTCAGCAGCACGGGGGTGTCGTCGCCCGGCGGGGCGGAGTGCGCGGCGGGTGCCACGACCGTGAGCAGGCTCCCTGCCAGGACCAAGGCGAGCGCTGCCGAGCCAGCGGGCGAGGTACGAAGCGGCTTCATGTGGACCGACCTTCCGCGAGGGAGGGGGCGGCGCCTGGGTGTCGGCGCCGACGTCCCAGCAGGGGAGCGTGCTCCTGCTCTGGCCCGCTGCGCAAGAGGCGGCGCACACTGATCTGGACGGCGCCCGCCGTGCGAGCTCGTCGCCGCCGTCGGAGGTCATGATGACGTCGTGGTCCCGCGCGTGGATCGGTTGTGCCGCAACGGTGCTGCTGGTCGCCGTGGCCGGGTGCGGTGGCGGCTCGTCCGGCGGGGACGACGTCCCCTCAGCGGGTTCTCAGGCACCCCCTCCCGCGACGACCTGCGGGACGGTGCCGACGTCCGAGGGGCCGGCCACGGCGCTGGTCACGGTGCGGCTCGACGCGCCGTCGACGGCGAGCGCGGGCGAGGAGGTCGCGGTCACCGTCACGCTCGACGTGACCTCCGACGGACCGCGCCTGATCACGGTGCCGGCGTCGTCGCGGCTGCTGCTCGTGCGGGACGGTGCGGTGGTCGGCGCCAGCGGGCCGGGGAGCGGGCCGGCCGGCGTCCCCGTGATGCTGTCGGCGGGTGCGTCACGGCCGGCGCAGGCGGTGCCCGACCGGGTCGCGCTGGTGGGCTGCCCGACGGGGGACGGGAGCGCTGGCTCGCCGCTGGCGCCGGGTGCCTACGACCTGGTGGCGGTGCTCGGCTACGGCTCGGACCCGTTGCAGGGCAACGCTGGTGGGTCCGGGGGGCGGGCCTTCACGCTGGTCAGCGCACCGCACCGGTTGACGGTGCGGTGACCGGTCGCTCAGAGCAGGGTGACGACGTCCCCGACGCGCACCGTGCCCGGCGTGACGACGTCGCTCATCACGCCGAGCTCGACGTCGCGCGGACCGAGCGACTTCAGCAATCGGTTGTCGGCGGGCAGCCCCCGCTGGTCCGCCGACACCATGACGCAGCGGGGCATGCCCCCGCCGATCGCGAGCTCGACCTCGCCGACCCGCAGCCGCCGCCCGCGCCAGGCGTCCTCGACGAACCCGTCGTCCAGGGCGGGGTCGACGTCCACGAGGAGGTTCGCCCTTGCGCGGCGCGGGTCGACGTCGGCGCCGGCGAGCTCGCCCCAGGCGCGCAGGGTAGACGTCGTGACGAGGTGCACCGGGCACTCGTCGTGGTGCGGGACGTCGGACTCCTCGCGCACCCGCACCGGCCGGCCCAGCTGCTGCGAGAGCCGCTCGTCGAGCCCGGGGTCGTCGCCGGCCAGCTCCTCGCCGTCCGGCAGCCGCACGACCAGGCGCCCGCCGTCCACGCGCGAGGAGAGGTCGAGCAACCCGTCGACCCGGCGGAACCGCGTCGTGGCCTTGCCGCTGCCGATCCCGCCGTCCGGCAGGTACACCGCCCAGCGCCGGTCGTGCTCGAGCCCGCGCGGCGTGACGACCGCCGCGCCGACCGGCTCGCCGCCGACGGACTTGAGCGGGTGGCGGGTCACCCGGAGCACGCGGCCGACGTCCACGGCACGACCCTACGGCCCGCTGCGCGACCTTGCGCCGACGGCGAACACCGGGGGTTCGGGGGAGTGGACCGTCGGGACCCGACGTTAGGGTCACCGTCAGGACGGCGGAGGACGTCGTCCCAGATCGACCACAGGAGACCAGCGTGAGCGAGATCGGCACGGTCCAGGCCGCCCAGGGGCCGCAGCAGGGCATGGGGCTGGACGACAGCATCTACAACCGGCTGCTGAAGGAGCGCATCATCTTCCTCGGCTCGGAGGTGCGCGACGAGAACGCCAACGCCATCTGCGCCCAGCTGCTCCTGCTCGCCGCCGAGGACCCGGAGCGCGACATCTGGCTCTACATCAACTCGCCCGGCGGGTCGGTCTCGGCCGGCATGGCGATCTTCGACACCATGCAGTTCGTCCAGCCCGACGTCGCCACGGTGGCCATGGGCCTGGCGGCCTCGATGGGCCAGTTCCTGCTGTCGGCCGGCACCCCCGGCAAGCGGTACGCCACGCCGCACGCGCGGATCATGATGCACCAGCCCTCGGGCGGCATCGGCGGCACCGCGAGCGACATCAAGATCCAGGCCGAGCAGATGCTGCACATCAAGAAGCAGATGGCCGACCTCATCGCCCAGCACACCGGGCAGACCGTCGAGCAGGTCGAGAAGGACTCCGACCGCGACCGCTGGTTCACCGCGGAGCAGGCCAAGGAGTACGGCTTCGTCGACCACGTCGTCGAGAGCGCCAACGAGGCGCGCGGCGGCGGCGGCACCACCGACTGACGGCGCTCGCCGCCCCCACGACACCCTTCGACCGATCAGGAGAGCCAGCGCGATGAGCGTCCCCACCCCGTACGGCGGCCTGCAGGTGCCAGGCCCCAGCAGCCGCTACATCCTGCCCCAGTTCGAGGAGCGCACGTCCTACGGGATGAAGCGCCTCGACCCCTACACGAAGCTGTTCGAGGACCGCATCATCTTCCTCGGCGTGCAGGTCGACGACGCGTCAGCGGACGACATCATCGCCCAGCTGATCGTGCTGGAGTCGCAGGACCCCGACCGCGACATCCTCATGTACATCAACTCGCCCGGCGGCTCGTTCACGGCCCTCACGGCGATCTACGACACGATGCAGTACGTCCGCCCCGACATCCAGACGTACGTGCTGGGCCAGGCCGCGTCGGCCGCCGCGGTGCTCCTCGGCGCCGGCGCGAAGGGCAAGCGGTACGCCCTGCCGAACGCGCGCATCCTGATCCACCAGCCGGCCATGGAGGGCACGGGCGGCATGGCGAGCGACCTGGAGATCCAGGCCAACGAGGTGCTGCGCATGCGCGGCTGGCTCGAGGACACGCTGGCCCTGCACACCGGCCGCACCGCCGAGCAGGTCCGCGCCGACATCGAGCGCGACAAGATCCTCACCGCCGAGCAGGCGGTCGAGTACGGCCTCGTCGACGAGGTCCTCGCCAGCCGCAAGGCCTCGGCGGAGTGACCGCCGGCCCCGGGTCACGCCAGGTGCGCGACCCGGGGCGCGGCACGCCGTCGTCCGCTCTCGGCGTACAGGGCTGACGCGGCGGGCGACACCGGCGTTCAATAGGAGCAGGGCCGTACCCCAGGAGGTACCGTCGCTGCACGGATCGACGCCCCGGCCGGGGTGACGGTGATCGAGGGAGGACCCGCACGTGGCGCGCATCGGTGACGGTGGTGACCTGCTCAAGTGCTCGTTCTGCGGCAAGAGCCAGAAGCAGGTCAAGAAGCTGATCGCCGGCCCGGGCGTGTACATCTGCGACGAGTGCATCGACCTCTGCAACGAGATCATCGAGGAGGAGCTCGCCGAGACCAGCGAGCTGGGGCTGGACGAGCTGCCCAAGCCGCGCGAGATCTTCGAGTTCCTCGAGCAGTACGTCGTCGGCCAGGAGCCCGCCAAGAAGGCGCTCGCGGTGGCCGTCTACAACCACTACAAGCGCGTCCAGGCCGCCGAGCCCGCCCGCAAGGGCGAGGAGCCGATTGACCTGGCCAAGTCCAACATCCTGCTCATCGGCCCCACTGGCTGCGGCAAGACCTACCTCGCGCAGACGCTGGCGCGCATGCTGAACGTCCCGTTCGCCATCGCCGACGCCACCGCGCTGACCGAGGCCGGCTACGTCGGCGAGGACGTCGAGAACATCCTGCTCAAGCTGATCCAGGCCGCCGACTACGACGTCAAGAAGGCCGAGACCGGCATCATCTACATCGACGAGGTCGACAAGATCGCCCGCAAGAGCGAGAACCCGTCGATCACGCGCGACGTCTCCGGCGAGGGCGTGCAGCAGGCGCTGCTGAAGATCCTCGAGGGCACGACTGCCTCGGTGCCGCCGCAGGGCGGGCGCAAGCACCCGCACCAGGAGTTCATCCAGATCGACACGACGAACGTGCTGTTCATCGTCGGCGGGGCGTTCGCCGGGCTCGACAAGCTGATCGAGCAGCGCGCGGGCAAGAAGGGCCTCGGGTTCGGCGCGCAGCTGCACATGCCGGCCGACCCGACGTCCGACACCTACGCCGACGTCATGCCCGAGGACCTGATGAAGTTCGGGCTCATCCCCGAGTTCATCGGCCGCCTGCCGGTCATCACCACGGTGTCGAACCTCGACCGCGACGCGCTGGTGCGCATCCTCACCACGCCGCGCAACGCGCTGTCCAAGCAGTACCAGCGGATGTTCGAGATCGACGGCGTCGAGCTCGAGTTCACCCCCGAGGCGCTCGAGGCGGTCGCCGACCAGGCGATCCTGCGCGGCACCGGGGCCCGCGGCCTGCGCGCCATCATGGAGGAGGTGCTGCTGCCGGTGATGTTCGACGTCCCGAGCGACGACGGCATCGCCCGCGTGGTGGTCACCAAGGAGGTCGTGCTCGACAACGTCAACCCCACGATCGTGCGGCGCGACGCCCCCGAGCCGCGCAAGCGCGCGCCGCGCGAGAAGTCCGCCTGATCGAGGCCGGCTCGTGGCGGGGACCCGCGTGGTGCTCGAGCGCGGCCGCACGTGGACCTTCGCCTCCGCCGTCGACTGGCCGGGGTGGTGCCGGCGCGGCAAGAACCGCGACGGCGGTGACGAGGCCGCGCTCGAGGCGCTGCTCGGGCACGCCGACCGCTACGCCGTGATCGCCGGGCCGGGCTTCGCGCCGGGCGACCTCGAGGTGGTGGGGGCGTCGTCCGGCACCGTGACCACGGACTTCGGCGCGCCCGACGTCCGGGGGGAGTGGGACGACGAGCCGTTGGACGACGCCGCGGCCGACCGGCTCGCCGGGTTGCTGGAGGGCTGCTGGGCCGAGCTCGACCGGGTGGCGCGGACGTCGCCGGAGGAGCTGCGCAAGGGTCCGCGCGGCGGGGGTCGCGACCGCACCGCGATGCTCGACCACGTGCGCGAGGCCGAGCGGTCGTACGCGCGCTCGATCGGCGTCCGGCTGCCACCGCGCACGCCGTGGGACGAGCAGCGGGTCGCAATCGCCGACGCCGTGCGGACGGCCCCCGGTGCCGAGCCGCGCTCGACCGGTTGGCCCGTGCGCTACTTCGTGCGACGCACCGCCTGGCACGTCACCGACCACGCCTGGGAGATGACCGACCGCTCCACCCCCTGAGCCACTGGTGAAGGGTTTCCAACCCCTCAGCCGGTGCTGAGGGGTTGGCAACCCTTCACAAGTCCCAGAGCGCGCGGGTCAGGCGGGGAGGGGGTCGCCGTCGGTGGCGGGGGCCTTGCGTCGGCTGGCCGCGTGCTCGCTGGCCCAGGTCAGCACCTCGCTGGCCACCATCGGCCGGGCGAACCAGAAGCCCTGCAGGTCGTCGCAGTCCAGCTCCTGCAGCCGCTGCGCGGTGGCGGCGGTCTCGACACCCTCGGCCACGATCGAGAGCCCCAGCCGGTGGCCGAGCTCGATGATCGAGGTGACGACGGCGTCGTCGGACGGCGAGCGCTCGAGCGAGGTGATGAACTGCCGGTCGATCTTGAGCTGGTGCACCGGCAGCCCGCGCAGCTGCGACAGGCTCGTGAACCCGGCGCCGAAGTCGTCGACCGACACCTGGATCCCGCGGTCGCGCAGCGCCTCGACGACGGCCCGCGCCACGTCGGGGTTGTCGGTGACGGCGCTCTCGGTGATCTCGAGCACCAGGAGCTCGGCCGGCCAGCGGTAGAGCGCGAGCACTTCCTCGACGATGCCGAGCAGGCCGAACTCCAGCGACACCGGGCTGATGTTGACCGCCACGGTGGCCTCGAGCCCCTGCTGGCGCCAGCGGGTGGCGTCGCGCACGGCGGTCAGCAGCACCCAGCGGGTGAGCGCGTGGATCAGGCTGGTGCGCTCGGCGATCGGGATGAACTCCGAGGGCAGCAGCAGGCCGCGCTCGGGGTGCTGCCAGCGCAGCAGGGCCTCGAAGCCGGTGAGCGCGTGGTCCTCGGCCCGGATGACGGGCTGGTAGCGCACGTGCAGCTGGTCCTCGAGCATGGCCTCGCGCAGGTGGGCCAGGGTCTCGAGCCGGTCGGTGGAGTGCTCGTCGAACGCCGGGTCGTAGCAGGCGACGCCGCTGCGGCCGCGCTTGGCCTGGTACATCGCGATGTCGGCGTGCTGGAGCAGCTCGTTCAGCGAGCGACCGTCCTGCGGGGCGACCGTGACGCCGATGCTGGCGCGGATGTCGATCGCCACGCCGCGGGTGCGGAACTCGTTGAGGGTCAGGGCGCCCAGGATGCGCTTGGCCCGCACGCTGGCACCCGACATGTTGATGGGCCCGCGCACCAGGACGGCGAACTCGTCGCCGCCGAGCCGGGTGACGAGGGCGTCGGTGCCGGCGGCGGCCACCAGCTGCTGGGCCACCTCCACGAGCACCTCGTCGCCCGCGACGTGCCCGAGCGTGTCGTTGACGTCCTTGAAGCCGTCCAGGTCGACGAGCAGCAGGGCGGGCCCGTGGCTGCCGTTGCCGTCCATCTGGTCGAGGTCGCCGAGCACGCGGTCGGCGGCCTCGGCGAGCAGCGTGCGGTTGCCCAGCTGGGTCAGGGGGTCGCGGCGTGCCACGCGCTCGCGCTCGCGGTCGCGCTGCACGAGCAGGACGGCGAGGGCGACGGCAGAGACGACCGCCACCACCACGCACACCACGGTGATGATCAGCGCCAGCCCAGCCATGGGACATCCTCTCGCCGCTCGGCAGGCTGCTCCCGCCGACTCCTGCCCTTCGGCACGCAGAGGGGCCGCCTTGAGGAACTTCCCCCGACCGGGCTGGGCCGACCGGGTGACGGACCAGCGCGGTCCGTCACCCAGCGTGGTCGGGCCTCAGGCCGACTCGTCCTGGACGGCGAGCTCGACGTCCTCGACGACGGGCCCGGCCGCACCCGCGTCGGCCGCCGCCTCGACCAGCGAGAGGTCCTCGACCCGGCCGGCAGCGCGCAGGTCGGCCGCCGCCGCAGCCAGCCGCTCGACGTCCGCGGCCGACGCGCGCACGACCGCCCGCGTGACGGGCGTGCGCTGCGAGACCTTGGCCTGCGACTTGGCGCCGCGCACCCCGGCCAGGGCGGTGGCGACGGCACCCAGCAGCGCCGGGTCGCCGTCGCCGGTCAGGCCGGCCTCGTCGGGCGTGGGCCAGGGGGCGCGGTGCACCGAGCCCTCCTGCCACCACGACCACGCCTCCTCGGTGACGAACGGCAGCACCGGCGCGAGCAGGCGCAGCTGCACCGACAGCGCCACGGCCAGGGCGGTGCGGGCCGACTGCGCGCCCGGGCCCTCGGCGTACGCGCGCTCCTTGACCAGCTCGACGTAGTCGTCGCAGAAGCTCCAGAAGAACCGCTCGGTGACCTCGAGCGCGCGGGTGTAGTCGAAGGCTGCGAAGGCGTCGCCCGCCTCGCGCACCGTGCGCGCCAGGGCGGCGAGCATCGAGGCGTCGAGCGGCTCGGTGACCGGCCCGGCGTCCAGGCTCGCGCCGGCGCCCAGCACGAACTTGCTGGCGTTGAGCACCTTGATGGCCAGCCGTCGTCCGACCTTCATCTGGGTCTCGTCGAACGGCGAGTCCATGCCCGGGCGGGCCATGGCGGCGCGCCAGCGCACGGCGTCGGTGCCGTACTTCTCCAGGATGTCGGTGGGCACGACGGCGTTGCCCTTGGACTTGCTCATCTTCTTGCGGTCGGGGTCGACCACGAAGCCCGAGATCATCGAGCGCTTCCACGGCAGCGAGCCGTTCTCGTAGTGCGCCCGGACGACGCGCGAGAAGAGCCAGGTGCGGATGATCTCGTGGGCGTGGGTGTTGAGGTCCATCGGGAAGGTGCGCGCGAACAGGTCCGGGTCGCGCTCCCAGCCACACGCGATGTGCGGGGTGAGGGACGACGTCGCCCAGGTGTCCATCACGTCGGGGTCGCCGACGAACCCACCCGGCACGCCGCGCTGGTCGTTCGTGAACCCCGGCGCCGGGTCGGACGACGGGTCGACCGGCAGCGACGCCTCGTCGGCGACGAGCGGGTGCTCGTGGTCGACCTCGCCGTGCTCGTCCAGGCGGTACCAGACCGGGAACGGCACGCCGAAGAAGCGCTGGCGGCTGATCAGCCAGTCGCCGTTCAGGCCGCTGACCCAGTTCTCGTAGCGGTGTCCCATGAACTCGGGAACCCACGCCAGCTCGTGCCCGCGCTCGACGAAGGTCGCGCGCAGGTCGGCGTCGCGCCCGCCGTTGCGGATGTACCACTGGCGGCTGGTGACGATCTCGAGCGGCTTGTCGCCCTTCTCGTAGAAGTTCGCCATGCGCTGCGTGGCCGTCGGCTCGCCCAGCAGGTCGCCGCTCTCGCGCAGCGCGGCCACGACCGTCTCGCGGGCCGAGAACGTCGTCTTGCCGGCCAGCTCGGCGTACAGCGCGCCGCCCGCCTCGGACGTGATCCAGTCCGGGACGTCGCGCAGCAGCCGACCGTCGCGACCGACCACCGCGCGGGTGGGCAGCTGCAGCTCGCGCCACCACTGGACGTCGGTGAGGTCGCCGAAGGTGCAGCACATGGCGATGCCGGCGCCCTTGTCCATCTCGGCGGCGGGGTGGGCCAGGACCGGGATCTCGACGTCGAACAGCGGCGAGCGCACGGTGGTGCCGAACAGCGGCTGGTAGCGCTCGTCGTCCGGGTGGGCGATGAGCGCGACGACGGCCGGCACCAGCTCGGGGCGGGTCGTCTCGATCGGCACCGGGCCGTCGGCGCCGTGGAACGCCACGCGGTGGTAGTGCCCGGGGTACTCGCGCGCCTCGAGCTCGGCCTGCGCCACCGCGGTCTGGAACGTGACGTCCCAGAGGCTCGGCGCCTCGCTCTGGTAGGCCTCGCCGCGCGCGAGGTTGCGCAGGAACGCCCGCTGCGACGCCGTGCGCGAATCGACGCTGATCGTCTCGTACTGCGTCGACCAGTCGACCGAGAGCCCGAGCTGGCGCAGCAGCTGCTCGAACGCCTTCTCGTCCTCGACCGTCAGCCGCGAGCAGAGCTCGACGAAGTTGGGCCGGCTGATCGGCACCTGGCGCTTGGGGTCCGGCTTCTCCGGCGGCTCGAAGTCCGGGTCGTACGGCAGCGAGGGGTCGCAGCGCACGCCGAAGTAGTTCTGCACCCGGCGCTCGGTCGGCAGGCCGTTGTCGTCCCAGCCGATCGGGTAGAAGACCTGCTTGCCGGTCATCCGCTGGTAGCGCGCGACGACGTCGGTGTGGGTGTAGCTGAACACGTGGCCGACGTGCAGGCTGCCGCTGACGGTCGGCGGCGGGGTGTCGATCGAGAAGACGTCCTCGCGCTCGGCCGTGCGGTCGAAGGTGTACGTGCCCTGCTCGCGCCATACCGAGACCCAGCGGTCCTCGAGTCCGTCGAGGGTGGGCTTGTCGGGCACGCGCGGGCTGTTCGGCATGCCGTCAATCGTCCCAGATGCGCGCGGGCGTCCGCGCCAGGGTTTCGGTCAGCCGGTCGGGTGCACGTCGGTCACGTCGGCGACGTCCACCCAGTCGGTGCCGACGCGCACCTGCGCGGGGCGGCCGTCGAGCTGGCGCAGCGTGCCGAGCGCGCCGGTGGAGCCGTCCCCGGTGGCCGTGAGCTGGTGCTCGCTGCCCGCCGCGATCGCGACGACGAGCGAGCGCAGCTGGGCGTCGGTCAGCCCGGACGTCGAGCTGCCAGCCGTGGCGCCGGTGATCACCGCGTCGTCGTGGGTGGCCCCGAGCAGCGCGAAGTAGGCCTGCAGCACCGCGGCCCGGCTGCGCAGCTGCTCGTTCGTCGCCTCGGCGCGGCCGCGGACGTCGTTGGCCACGATGTAGGCGACGCCGAGCACCACCGCCGACGCGAAGACGGGGATGCCGATGCCGGCGCCGTCCTGCAGCGGCTTCGGGATCTTGTCCCACGCGGTGAGCGCGGCGGCGAGCGTGGCCGAGCCGACGCCGGCGGCGGACCACCACTTGGCGGCGGCCGACATGCCGGACTTGATGACGGCGACGCTGTCCGGGGTGCCCTTGACGGCGCTGACGTCGTCCGCCGAGCCCGACGGCAGCAGCTGCCAGGTCTGCAGCATGGCGGTCGCAGGGGCCACGAGGTCCTTGGCGTCCGGGGCGACGAAGCCGCCAGGCACCTGGGTCCCGCTGTCGGTGTCGGTCATGGGCCCTCCCGAGCCGCGCGCCGGAGTTCCGTGGTCGCGACGCTAGCCCTGGGGGAGACCCGCCGTCCGGCGTTCGGCCGAAGCGCCGCGGAGAAGGGGCGTGCGGCGGGACGTGCCGCGTCGGTAGACTGGGCACCAGGCGTCGACCCGGCCATCACCGGTGAGCCTCCGGAAGAACAGGTCCGACCCCGCGAGGGGCCGGGTCCCAGTAGAACCGGGCGGACCGGCCCGCACCCCCGCCGGCCAGAGCGGCGTCCCACCCAGGGGCGCAAGCGAGGTGGTACCGCGGTGCCGCCCGGGACGTGCCGGGCGACGTCGTCCTCGTAGGAGCGACCAGACGCACCGCGAGAGGCACCGATGACGTACCCCAAGGTCGGCCCCGACGCCCACGGCAGCACCGACGTCCCCGCCAGCCCGCGCTTCCCCTCGGTCGAGGAGCGCATCTCGCGGTACTGGGACGCCGACGGCACCTTCCTGGCCAGCGTCGAGCAGCGCGAGGCCGGCGAGAACGGCAGCAACGAGTTCGTCTTCTACGACGGTCCGCCGTTCGCCAACGGCCTTCCGCACTACGGTCACCTGCTCACGGGCTACGTCAAGGACGTCGTCCCGCGCTACATGACGATGCGCGGCCGTCGGGTCGAGCGCCGCTTCGGCTGGGACTGCCACGGCCTGCCCGCCGAGATCGAGGCCGAGAAGCAACTCGGCATCACGCACAAGTCCGAGATCGACGCCATGGGCATCGAGACGTTCAACGACGTGTGCCGCTCGTCGGTGCTCACGTACACCAAGGACTGGGAGGAGTACGTCCACCGCCAGGCCCGCTGGGTGGACTTCGAGCACGACTACAAGACCCTCGACACCGACTACATGGAGTCGGTCATGTGGGCCTTCAAGTCGTTGTGGGACAAGGGACTCGTCTACGAGGGCTTCCGGGTGCTCGCGTACTGCTGGCGCTGCGAGACGCCGCTGTCGAACACCGAGACCCGCATGGACGACGTCTACCGCCAGCGCCAGGACCCCGCCGTCACCGTGGGGCTGCAGCTGGAGACCGGCGAGTACGCCCTGATCTGGACGACGACGCCGTGGACCCTGCCGAGCAACCTCGCGGCCGCGGTGAACCCGACGATCGACTACGTGGTCGTCACGGGTCCGGCCGAGGGCGCCTTCGCCGGCGAGAAGGTCGTGCTGGCGGCAGACCGGTTGGGGCACTACGAGCGCGAGCTCGGGCTGAAGGACGTCGCGGACGCCGAGGCGCAGGGCCGGCTGGTCGAGCGGCTGACGGGCGCCGACTTGCTGGGCCGTCGCTACACGCCGCCGTTCGACTTCTTCGCCGGGCGCACCAACGCCCACCAGGTGCTCGAGGCCGACTACGTCACCACCGACGAGGGCACCGGCATCGTGCACATCGCCCCCGCCTTCGGCGAGGAGGACAAGGTCGTCACGGACGCCGCGGGCATCGAGCCGGTCGTCCCGGTCGACTCGCGCGGCGAGTTCACGGCGGAGGTGCCGACGTACGCGGGGCAGCACGTCTTCGAGGCCAACAAGGCGATCGCGCGCGACCTGCGCGAGGCGGGTCTGCTGCTGCGGCTGGAGACCTACGACCACCCGTACCCGCACTGCTGGCGGTGCGACCAGCCGCTGATCTACCGCGCGGTCTCGAGCTGGTTCGTCAAGGTCACGCAGTTCCGCGACCGCATGATCGAGCTCAACCGCGACATCACCTGGGTGCCCGACCACATCCAGGACGGCTCGTTCGGCAAGTGGATCGAGAACGCCCGCGACTGGTCGATCAGCCGCAACCGCTACTGGGGCAGCCCGATCCCGGTCTGGACGTCGGACGACCCGACCTACCCGCGGGTCGACGTGTACGGCTCGTTGGACGAGCTCGAGCGCGACTTCGGCGTACGGCCGGACGACCTGCACCGCCCGCACATCGACCAGCTGACCCGGCCCAACCCGGACGACCCGACCGGCAAGAGCACCATGCGCCGCGTGCCCGAGGTGCTCGACTGCTGGTTCGAGTCCGGGTCGATGCCGTTCGCCCAGGTGCACTACCCGTTCGAGAACGCGGACTGGTTCGAGCACCACTACCCGGGTGACTTCATCGTCGAGTACATCGGCCAGACCCGCGGCTGGTTCTACACGATGCACGTGCTGGCCACCGCGCTGTTCGACCGGCCGGCGTTCCGCAGCTGCGTGAGCCACGGGATCCTGCTCGGCGACGACGGCCGCAAGATGAGCAAGAGCCTGCGCAACTACCCCGACGTCCGCGAGGTCTTCGACCGCGACGGCTCGGACGCGATGCGCTGGTTCCTCATGTCGTCGCCCGTCCTGCGCGGCGGCAACCTCGTCGTCACCGAGCGCGGCATCCGCGACGGCGTGCGCCAGGTGCTCATCCCGCTGTGGAACGCCTGGTACTTCTTCTCGTTGTACGCCAACGCGTTGCACGACGGGAAGGGCTACGACGCGCAGTGGTCGACGTCGTCCACCGACGTGCTCGACCGATACCTGCTCGCCAAGCTGCGCGACCTCGTCACGGGTGTGCAGGCCCAGCTGGACGTCTACGACGTGAGCGCGGCCTGCCAGTCGGTGCGCGACTTCCTCGACGTCCTGACCAACTGGTACATCCGGCGGTCGCGCGAGCGGTTCTGGGGCGAGGACGACACCGCGGCCTTCGACACGCTCTACACGACGCTCGAGGTGCTGACGCGCGTCGCCGCGCCGCTGCTGCCGCTGACGACCGAGGAGGTCTGGCGCGGGCTCACCGGTGGGCGCAGCGTGCACCTGACGGACTGGCCGGACGCCGGGCAGCTGCCGGCCGACGACGCGCTCGTCGCGACCATGGACCGCACGCGCGAGGTCTGCTCGTCGGCCCTGGCGCTGCGCAAGGCCGAGCAGCTGCGGGTGCGGCTGCCGCTGCCCTCGCTGACCGTCGTGGCGGGCGACGCGCAGACCCTCGGCGACTACGCCTCGCTCGTGGCCGACGAGGTGAACGTGCGCGAGGTGCGGCTGGTCGACCTCGACGACGCGGGTGACGCGCAGTTCGGTGTCTCGCAACGGCTCACGGTCAACGCGCGCGCCGCGGGGCCGCGCCTCGGCAAGGACGTGCAGGTCGCGATCCGTGGCAGCAAGAGCGGCGACTGGCAGGTGGCGGACGACGGCACGGTGACCTCGGGCGGCATCGCGCTGGCCGAGGGCGAGTACGTCGTCGAGACGGTCGTGGCCGGCGGAGACGAGTCGGACCACCGCGCGGTGGGTGTCCTGCCGCGCGAGGGGTTCGTCGTCCTGGACACCGAGGTCACGCCCGAGCTCGAGGCGATCGGGTTGGTGCGCGACGTCGTCCGGGTCGTGCAGCAGGCGAGGCGCGACGCCGGGCTGCACGTCAGCGACCGCATCCGGCTGACGCTCGCCGGCGACCAGCCGGTCTGGGAGGCCGTGATGGCGCACCAGGACCTGCTGATGTCGGAGACCTTGGCCGTGCAGGTCGGTGCCACGGCCGACCTCGGCCAGGTGCCGCTGGACGACGACGTGAGCGAGCAGTCGGTGGGCGACGGCCTGCGGGTGCGCGTGAAGGTCGAGCGCCTGGACCAAGCCTGACCTTCGGACCTCGACATCTCGGCAGGTCGTGTCACCCGAGTGACACGACCTGCCGAGATCCGGCCACAGGGCAGTGGTCGTCGCACGGGCGGAGCCGGCCGCGCCACCCGTGGCGCTCCAGCACGGCAGCGACCTCCACGGCGGTACGGCGGCGGTGCCGCGTGACGTCGATCCACGTGTAGCGGAGGACCGCGACCCCGACCACGAGGCTCGCGTTGTCGCGACGGTGGTCGTCGGCGAGTTGGGCCACCGCGTGGCTCGCGGTGCCGTCGAGCTCGACGCTCACCTGGAACTCGTCGTACAGCACGTCGCGGTACCGGCGACGTCCCGCCAGCACCACCGCATGGTTGAGCGACCCTCTCGGCAGCCCGTGAGCCCGCTCCACGTCACGCCGGTAGCGGAGCTCCATTGGCGAGGCGACGCCGTCCTGGACGTCAGCGAGCACGACACCCCGTCGCCCGGGTGAGCCAGCCGACGACGCCGCCTTCGTCCTCCGCCAGCTCGACCAGGTCCAGGGTGGTGTCCTCGACGTGGGTCTGCGGCGGCACGCGCGCGGGGTGGCGCCGACCGGCCAGCTGGGTTGAGCGCCGCACCCGCAGGCCGGGGCGGCCGGTGACCCGGTGCTCGTCGGGCACGAGCACGTCGACGAGCGCCGGCACGTCGTCGAGCAGCCCTTGGAGGGAGGCCGCTGTGGCGTGGCTGAGCACGGCATCCGGACCGGCGTGCGCGAGAGCTGCCCAGCACCGCGCCAGGTGGTCGGGCGACCCGGTGTACGTGAGGTAGACGCCCGGGTGCAGGCGCTGCCACCGGCCTGAGCGCACCAGGTGGCCGACCTGCGCCGAGGTGAGCCCGGCGTCCAGCGCCTGGATCCGGTGCACGACGCCGGCCTGGGACGCCGCGACCTCGGGGGTGATGGGCACCACCGCGATCCTGCCGCGTCGGGCGCTCAGCCCTCGGCCGTCGTCCACAGCCCCTGGACGTCGGCAACCTGTGTCAGCCCGTTGACACCCGTTGCCGAGTTGACGGGCTCGACGCTCGCGGTCAGGGCGTGAGGCACACGGGCGGCAGCTCGAACCACCGCAGCCGCTCGAACTCCTCGTCGACGACGCCGTCGCGCACCAGCCGGGGCGCGGCGGCGTCGTCGTCCCCGGCGCCGTCCCCCTGCTCGTCGGCGCGGGCGGCGAGGAGCGCCCTCGCCTCGTCCAGGTAGCCGCGCAGCGCGCTCTCGGGGGCGGGGTCGTGGTGCGCCTCGTAGGCCAGCGTGCCGTCGTCCGCGTAGGTCAGGTCGTGCAGGCGCAGCGGCGGCTCGGCCGCGCCGTCGCGGTGCTTCCACAGCCCGGACGTCGGCTCGAACCGGTAGTCGGGCAGCAGCCGCCAGCCCTCCTCGGCGACCAGCCGCACCGCCTCGACGACGTACTCGAGCACGGCGTGCGAGATGAAGTAGTTGAAGTTCACCCGCACCCAGCCGGGCTTGATGCCCTCGCAGCCCCGGCTGATCTCGCTCTCGAACTCGTGCGATCGCTCGAGGTCGATGCCGAGCAGCCGGTGGCCGTACGGGCCGGCGCACGAGCAGCCGCCGCGCGACTGGATGCCGAACAGGTCGTTCAGCACCGCCACGACGAAGTTGTGGTGCAGGTAGCGCCCACCCGGACGCCGGACGACGAAGCTGACGATCGAGAGCCGCTCGGCGTCGAGGTTGCCGAGGATCTCGACCGACGGGCACTCGCGCCAGGCAGCCACGGCCTGCTGCAGGAAGTGCTCCTCGTGCGCCCGGATGACGTCGATGCCGACGGCCTGCTTGAGCTGGAACACCAGCCCGGCGCGGATCGACTCGACGATCGCCGGGGTGCCGGCTTCCTCGCGGTGCTCGGGCTGGTCGAGGTACTTGTGCTCGCTCGGGTTCACGTAGGCGACCGTGCCGCCGCCGACCACCGTCGGCACCCGGTTGGTCAGGAGCGAGCGCCGGACGACGAGCACGCCCGGGGTCCCAGGTCCGCCGATCAGCTTGTGCGGGCTGATGAACACCGCGTCCTTGCCGGCGGCGAGGTCGCCGCCCGGCGTCATGCAGATGTCGACGTAGGGCGCGGCGGCCGCGAAGTCCCAGAACGCGAGTGCGCCGTGCGCGTGCAGCAGCCGGGTCACCCGGTCGGTGTCGGTGACGATGCCGGTGACGTTGCTGGCGGCCGAGAACGAGCCGATCTTGAGCGGCCGGTCGGCGTGCCGCTCCAGCTCGCGCTCGAGCTGGTCGAGGTCGATGTGGCCGTCGGCGTCCTCGGGAACGGTGACGACGTCCGCGATGCTCTCGCGCCACGGCAGCTCGTTGGAGTGGTGCTCGAACGGGCCGATGAACACGACCGGGCGCTGGTCGGCCGGGATGCGGTGGCTGAGCTGCCAGCGGTCCTCGAGCGGCGAGGGGATGCGCAGGCCGAGCAGGCCGACGACCTTGTCGATCGCGCCGGTCGAGCCCGATCCGCAGAACAGCACGGCGCAGTCGTCGCCGGCCCCGACGGCGTCCGCGACGATGCGGCGGGCGTCCTCGCGCAGCCGGGTCGTCTGCAGGCCGGTGCCAGAGGACTCGGTGTGGGTGTTGGCGTACCGCGGCAGCACCTCGGCCCGGATGAAGTCCTCGACGAAGTCCAGCGACCGCCCGCTCGCGGTGTAGTCCGCGTAGGTGACGCGGCGCGGCCCGTACGGCCCGGGGAGGGTGAGGTCGTCGCCGACGATGCCCTCCCGGATCCGGCGCAGCAGCGCGGTGTCCGGCGGGCAGGTGTCGGGCGTGCAGGGCACGGGTCTCCGTCCGTCGTCGGCTTCGTCGTCGGGCTGCCCTGCAGTGTGCCGTACCGTCGTGGCCGTGAGCAGCAGCCCCGACGAGGACGTCTCGACCCGGCTGGCCGAGGTCGAGCACGCCGTCCTGGCCCGCACGCCCGAGCACCAGGTCGACCCGTCGCTCGACGCGATCCGCGCCCTGACCGACCTCATGGGCGAGCCCCAGCGGGCGTACCCGGTGGTGCACATCACCGGCACCAACGGCAAGACGTCGACGTCCCGCATGGTCGAGCGGCTGCTGCGCGAGCTCGGGCTGCGCACCGGGCGGTTCACGAGCCCGCACCTGACCGACGTCCGCGAGCGCATCGCGCTCGACGGCGAGCCGATCTCGGCCGAGAAGTTCGTCGCCGCGTGGGACGACGTCGCTCCGTACCTCGAGATCGTCGACCAGCGCTCGCGCGACGCGGGCGAGCCGGTCATCAACTACTTCCAGGTGCTGACGGCGATGGCGTTCTCGGCGTTCGCGGACGCGCCGGTCGACGTCGCCGTCGTCGAGGTCGGCCTGGGCGGCACGTGGGACTCGACCAACGTCGCCGACGGCCAGGTCGCCGTGATCACGCCCATCGCGATCGACCACGAGCGGCTGCTCGGCTCGACCGTCGAGGCCATCGCGGGCGAGAAGGCCGGGATCATCAAGGCCGGCGCGGTCGCGGTGCTCGGCCAGCAGCCCCGCGGCGCGGCCGAGGTGCTGCTGCAGCGGGCCGGCGAGGTCGGCGCCGACGTCGTGCTCGAGGGGCAGCAGGTCGGGCTGCTCTCGCGCGAGGTCGCGGTGGGGGGCCAGCTGGTGAGCTTGCGGGGGATCGGTGGCGACTACGAGGACCTGTTCCTCCCGCTGCACGGCGAGCACCAGGCGCACAACCTGGTGACGGCGATCGCGGCGGTCGAGGCGTTCGTCGGTGGCGGCACCGACCGGCTCGACGTCGACGTGGTGAGGGCCGCGGTGGCCGACATGGACTCGCCCGGACGGCTCGAGATCGTCCGCAGCAGCCCGACCGTGCTGGTCGACGCGGCGCACAACCCGGCCGGCGCGCAGGTCGTGGCGGCGTCCATAGCGGAGTCGTTCGGCTTCACCCGGCTCGTCGGCGTCGTGGCCGTTCTGGCCGACAAGGACGCCGTGGGCATCCTGGCCGCCCTCGAGCCGGTGCTCGACGAGGTGGTGCTCACCCGGACGACGTCCGCGCGCGCCACCGACCCCGAGTCCCTGCGCGAGGTCGCCCTCGACGTCTTCGACGAGGACCGCGTGCACGTGGCACGGTCGCTGCCCGAGGCGCTGGCGCTGGCCGTCGACCTGGCCGAGCGCGAGGGCGACGGCATGGGCGCGGGCGTGCTGGCCACCGGCTCGGTGACCATGGCGGCCGACGTCCGCGTGCTGCTGGGTCTGCGGTGAGCGCGGAGGGTCCCGAGCCGGCCCCGAGGTCGCTGCGCCGCTCCTTCGCGGCCATGGTGCTGGTCGGCGAGCTGCTCGTCGTCGGCTTCGCCTCGCTCGTGGCGGTGCAGCTGTCGGACGTCGACGGCGCGACGCTGGCGTGGGTGGCCGGCGGGGCCGCCGTGCTGTGCGTGCTGGCGGCAGGTTCGCTGCGCTCGCCGGCGGGCTACGCGCTGGGGTGGCTCGTGCAGCTGTTGCTGGTGCTCGGCGGCTTCTGGGTGCCGATGATGTTCGGCGTGGGGCTGGTCTTCGCCGGCCTCTGGTACGCCGCGCTGCGGTACGGCGGTCGCGCCGACGCGATCACGGCCCGCCGCTTCCAGCAGCACTGACCTCGCCCCGCGCGGGTTCAGAAGAGCACGCGCATGGCGAGCAGGCCCTCGCCGGGGGCCCGGCCCGACAGCGCGCGGCAGAACTCGACCGCGTCGAGCTCGAGCTGGGGACCGTCGTCACCCGACCGGAAGCGGCCGCCGGCTGCGCCGGTGAGCTCGAGCCGGAACGGCCGACCGTGCCGACCGGCCCACTCCCGGACGACGTCGGCGACCACCCGGCGGTCGAGTGCCGGGTCGACGACCAGCTCCGCGCCAGCCGCCCGTGCGACGTCGACCCGGTGCAGCCAGACGTCGCGCGTGTAGACGACGTCGACCAGCTCGGCGAGCGTCAGCGACGTCGGCATGCCGCTCGCCGTCGAGCCGCCCTGCGACATCGGCACCCGCACCCACCGCAGCGGGCGCGGCAGCCGCATCCGGCCGTCGACCGCTGCCGGCGCCAGCTCGTGCAGGCGACCGAGCCGTGCGCTCGCGGTCAGGTCGGCGTGGTCGCGCACCTGCAGGGCGTTGACCGCGTCGAGCTCGTTGCCGGCGAACTCGCCGCGGTGCCGACGTCCCCACAGCTGCTGCCGGCCGGCCTCGCGCAGGGAGGCCCCGGAGCGCGCGGCGCCGATCAGGTGGCCGACCATGTCGCTCACGGTCCAGGGCGCGCACTCGGTGGGGGCGGCCCAGCCGGCCTCGTCGAGCCGGCCGAGCTGGTCGAGCAGCGCGTCGTAGGCCGCGGTCGCGACCTCGCGGGCGTCGGTGCGTCGCGTGATGGGCGGGACGGCGCGGACGTCGATCTCGGTCTCCGTGGTCATCGGGTCCTCCGGCGGTGGTGGGCGAGGAACATCTCGACGGCCGGGCGGGCGAGCCGCCGCCACCGGTCGCCGCCCGGCTCGTTGGCCAGCTGCTGGGCGGCCAGGCCGGACATCAGGGCGAGCAACAGGTCGAGGTCGTCCTGCTCGGTGATCCCGACCGACGCCAGACGCTCGGCCACCCGGCCGTACACCTGCAGGGAGGCCGCGTAGGCGTCGTCCGACACCGTCCAGTCCGGGACGGCGGCCGTGAACATCAGCTGGTAGCGCGCGACCGACTCCTGGCCGAACGCGACGAACTCCTCGACGGCGGTCGTGAGCGAGGTCAGGACGTCGCGCGGGTCGAGCGCGACGGCCTCCATGCGCGCGCCGAGCGCCTGGTAGCCCTCGACGAACATGGCGTCGTAGATGGCGCCCTTGCTCGCGACGTAGGTGTAGAGCGAGGGAGCCTTCATGCCGACCTCGCGCGCCACCTCGCGGAGCGACAGCGCGCCGACGCCGTGCTGCTCGGCCAGGCGCCAGGCGGCGGCGACGACCTCGGCGCGGGTGTCGTCGCGCCGGCGGTCTCGGGCGGTCAGGGTGGTCACCGTTCTCCTAACACTGTTCGGGTTATGGAACAGTGTTAGGCATCTGTGCCTGCGTGTCAACGGCGTCGAACCTGCTCGGCGTGATCACCGGCGAGAGCCAGGGTCGGGCGGGCGTCGGTAGGGTGGGCGGGCTCCGCGGAGCTCCCGTCCCTCGACCCGAAGGTGTCCCATGACCGAGCGCAGCCTCGTCCTCGTCAAGCCGGACGGCGTCCGGCGCGGCCTGACCGGTGAGGTCCTGCGGCGCATCGAGGCCAAGGGCTACACCCTGGTCGCCCTCGACCGTCGCACCGCCGAGCGCGACCTGCTGGCGCAGCACTACGCCGAGCACGAGGGCAAGCCGTTCTACGAGCCGCTCGTCGAGTTCATGGGCTCCGGCCCGGTCGTGGCCGTCGTCATCGAGGGCGAGCGCTGCATCGAGGGCTTCCGGGCCCTCGCCGGCGCCACCGACCCGACCGCCGCGCTGCCCGGCACGATCCGCGGCGACCTCGGTCGCGACTGGGGGCTCGCCGTCCAGCAGAACATCGTGCACGGGTCCGACAGCCCCGAGTCCTCGGCGCGCGAGATCGGCATCTGGTTCCCCGACCTGGGTTGAGCACCGGCGCCGCGGGTCTGCGGCCCAGCCAGCGAGACGGACGGCGAAACGGACGGATCGGTCGGTCCGGACCAGCGTCCGGGCCGCGTAGCATGGCGCCCGCACCCTTGACCCGCAGCGATCCGGAAGTCGTGGTACCCCCTTCATGAGCAGCCTGTCGTTCATCGGCCGAGACATGGCCGTCGACCTCGGAACCGCCAACACCCTCGTCTACGTCCGCGGCCGCGGCGTGGTGCTCGACGAGCCCAGCGTGGTGGCCGTCGACGAGCACACCGGCCGGCTGGTCGCCGTCGGGCTCGAGGCCAAGCGCATGATCGGCCGCACCCCCGGCTACATCAAGGCGATCCGCCCGCTGAAGGACGGCGTCATCAGCGACGCCGACACGACCGAGCGCATGCTGCGCTACTTCATCCACAAGGTGCACAAGCGCTCGCGCTTCGCCCGCCCGCGCATCGTCATCTGCGTGCCGAGCGGCATCACCGGCGTCGAGCGCCGCGCCGTCGAGGACGCCGCGAGCCACGCGGGCGCCCGGCGGGTGTACATCATCGAGGAGCCCATGGCGGCGGCGATCGGTGCGGGCCTGCCGATCGAGGAGCCCACCGGCAACATGGTCGTCGACATCGGCGGCGGCACCACCGAGGTCGCGGTCATCAGCCTCGGCGGCATCGTCACCGCCCAGTCGATCCGGGTCGGCGGCGACGAGCTCGACAACGCGATCATCCAGTACGTCAAGAAGGAGTACTCGCTGATGCTCGGCGAGCGCTCCGCCGAGGAGATCAAGATCACGATCGGCTCGGCCTTCCCGCTGAGCGACGACCCGACCGCCGAGATCCGCGGCCGCGACCTGGTGAGCGGTCTGCCCAAGACCATCACCGTGGGCGCCGAAGAGATCCGCAAGGCGATCGAGGAGCCCGTCAACGCGATCGTCGACGCCGTGAAGTCGACCCTCGACAAGTGCCCGCCCGAGCTGTCCGGCGACATCATGGACCGGGGCATCGTGCTGACCGGCGGCGGCGCCTCGCTCAAGGGCCTGGACGAGCGGCTGCGGCACGAGACCGGCATGCCGATCCACGTCGCCGAGGAGCCGCTGATGTCGGTGGCGCTCGGCTCCGGCCGGTGCGTCGAGGACTTCGACGCGCTCCAGCGCGTGCTCGTGCCCGAGCGGCGCATGTGACGCTGTGCGCCGGTCGCCCCGCCGCTCGGGTGCTGTCCTCGCACCTCTCGTCGTCCTCACCGTCCTGCTCCTCCTGCTCGACGTCGCCGCCGGCCGCGGCGGCCCCACCGACCGCGTGCGCGGGATCGCGGCCGCCGTGCTCGGCCCGGCCGAGCGCGCCGCGTCCACCGTCGGGCGCTCGCTGCAGGACGCCGCGAACGGCCTGACCGGTCGCACCCGCGGCCAGCTCGACGACCTGCGCCGCGAGAACGACGCCCTGCGGCTCGCCGACCGCGCGCACGAGGACGACCGCCGCCGGGCCGAGGAGCTCGACGGCCTGCTGCGCACCGCCGGGCTCGGCCGCTACGAGGTCGTGCCCGCGCGCGTCGTCGCCGCGTCGTCCGAGCAGGACGCCCGGCGCGAGGTCACCCTCGACGCCGGCAGCCGCGACGGCATCCGGGCCGAGATGACCGTGCTGTCGGGCCAGGGCCTGGTCGGCCGGGTGGTGCGGGTCGCACCGACGACCTGCGACGTGCTGCTGGTCACCGACCCGTCGTTCTCGGTCGGCGTGCGGCTCGAGGCGAGCGGGCTGATCGGCGTCGCGACGGGCGGGGGCGACGACCCCATGAGCCTGAAGCTGCTGGACGCGCAGACCCGCGTGGCGACCGGCGCCCGGCTGGTGACCTTGGGCAGCGCCAACGGCACGCCGTTCGTGCCCGGCGTGCCGGTGGGGGAGGTGCGCGACGTCCGGACGGCGCCAGGGACGTTGTCGCGCACCGGTTCTGTCGCGCCGTACGTGACGCCGTCGACCGTCGACCTCGTGGGCGTGGTGGTGCAGCCGCCGCGTCGCGACCCGCGCGACGCGGTGCTGCCGCCGGTGCCGAGGGCCACGCCGTGAGCCCGGCGCGCACGGTGCTGGCGGCCGGGCTCGTCGTCCTGGCGCAGGTGCTGGACGTCGCCGTGCTGGCTCGGTGGTCGTGGCCCGGGGCGACGCCCGACCTGACCTTGCTCGTCGTCGTCGCGCTGGCGCTGCTCGGCGGACCGACGTCCGGCGCGGTCGCCGGGCTGTCGGCGGGCCTGCTCGCCGACCTCACCCCGCCGGCCAGCGGGCTGCTCGGGCTGGGCGCGACCGGCTACGGGCTGGCCGGTCTGGTCGCGGGACGCTGGCACCGGCCGGGCGAGCGGTCGCTGCTGGTGCCGGTGGTCGCCGCCGCGGTCGCGGCGAGCGCCCTCGCGGTGGTGCAGGGCCTGGCGGCGCTGGTGGGCGGCCGGGGGCTGGGGGCCGTCGTGGGCACCGCGGCCGCCTCGGTCGGCTGGGCGGCGCTCGGGGCGCTGGTGGTCGTGCCGCTCGTCGTCCTGCTCGACCGCGTGGTCGAGGGCGACCAGCCCGAGGCGGTGCGGCTGTGAACGGCGGGGCGCGCAGCGTGCGGCTGCTCGTGGTCGGCGTCTTCGTCGTGTCGCTCATGGTGACGCTGGTGGCGCGGCTCTTCACCGTGCAGGTGGTCGGCGCCGACGGGTACCGCGCCGCCGCGGCGACCAACCGCGAGCGCGAGATCGTCACGCCGGCCGTGCGCGGCCTGGTGCTCGACGACCGCGGCCGCCCGCTGGTGTCGAACCGGTCGGCGCTGGTGGTGTCGGTGAGCCGCACGACGCTGCTCGACAGCGACGACGAGGGCCGGGCGCTGGTGGGCCGGCTCGCCGCGGCGCTGGGGCTGCCGTTCAAGACCGTGTGGGGGCGGACGCAGCTGTGCGGCACGAAGGGCGCCCCCAAGCCGCCGGTCTGCTACAACGGCGCGCCCTACCAGCCGGTGCCGGTGGCCGAGGACGTCTCGCCGCGCGTGGGGCTGCAGATCATGGAGCGCCAGGAGGACTTCCCCGGCGTCACGGCCGAGCTGCAGGCGGTGCGCACCATCCCGCGGCCGCTCGGCGTCAACGCCGCGCACCTGCTCGGCTACCTCGGCCCGGTGACGGACGACGAGCTCAAGGCGAGCTCGCAGGCGGCGCGCGACGGCCGGGCCGAGCTGCAGCGCACCGACCGGGTCGGGCGGGCGGGGCTGGAGAAGCAGTACGACACCGCGCTGCGCGGCCAGCCGGGCATCACCGACGTCGGCGTCGACATCCGCGGCCGGATCACCGGCACGCTGCAGAGCACCCCGCCGGTGCCGGGCAACCACCTCGTCACGAGCATCGACGCGAAGGTGCAGGCGGCCACCGAGAAGGCGCTGGCGCACGGGATCCTGGCCGCGCGGCAGCGGCAGGACAGCGGTGGCCGCGGCAAGCTCAAGGCCGACTCCGGCGCGGCGGTGGTGCTCGACGTCCGCACCGGTCAGGTCGTGGCGATGGCGAGCTACCCGTCGTACGACCCGCGGGTGTGGCTCGACGGCATCACCGACAAGGAGCTGTCCGGGCTGACGAGCGCCAAGGCCGGCACGCCGCTGGTGTCGCGCGCGACGCAGGGGCAGTTCCCGCCGGCGTCCACGTTCAAGGTCGTGTCGCTCCCGGCCGCGGTGCAGCACGGCTTCGACCTGCACGGCCGGTACGACTGCGCGAGCTCGTACCAGGTCGGCGACCGCGCCTTCCACAACTACGAGTCGGAGGCGTACGGCGTCATCGACCTGCACAAGGCGATCGTCATCTCGTGCGACACGATCTTCTACCAGTTCGCGTACAAGACCTGGCTGCGGCTCGGCGGCTCCGACGCCAAGGACGACGCGAGCGACCCGTTCGTGCGGATGGCCCAGTCGTTCGGGCTCGGCAAGGCCACCGGCGTCGACCTGCCGGACGACTCGTCGGGCCGCATCCCCGACCGCGCGTGGAAGCAGAGCTACTGGGAGGAGACCCGGAAGTACTACTGCGGCAAGGCCCGCACCGGTTTCCCGGAGGTCGCGCGCACCGACCCGTCGCGCGCGCGGTTCCTCACCCAGCTGGCCAAGGAGAACTGCGCCGACGGCAACGTGTTCCGCGCCGGCGACGAGGCGAACTTCGCCATCGGGCAGGGCGACGTGACCGTCACGCCGCTGCAGATGGCGCGCGTCTACGCCGCGATCGCCAACGGCGGCACGCTCTGGACGCCGCACGTCGGCAAGGCGGTCGTGTCGCCGTCCGGCAAGGTCGTGCAGCGGATCACGCCGCACGCCGCGGGGAAGGTGCCGCTGCGGCCGGAGGTGCTGCGGTTCCTGCAGAGCGCGCTGCGCGGCGTCGTCACGTCGGGCACCGCAGCCGGCGCGTTCGCGGGCTTCCCGGTCTCGGTGGCCGGCAAGACGGGCACCGGCGAGGTCTACGGCAAGCAGGCCACGGCGTGGTTCTCGTCGTACGCGCCGGCCACGAACCCGCGGTACGCGGTGTCCGTGGTGGTCAGCCAGGGCGGCACGGGCGGGACGACGTCCGCGCCGATCGTGCGTGACATCTACTCCGCGATCTTCGGGGTGAAGGGCGACAAGCTCGTGCGCGGGACGGCGGCGCTGCCGAACGGGCGCGTGCCGACCGCGCTGCCGACGATCCGCCAGGACGGCACGATCGTCACGCCCGAGGGCGTCGTCGCGGCCACCGAGGGGCTGCCCGACCCGCGAGGCCGGCGATGACCGGCTGGGGTCTGCTCGACACGCGCACCCGACGGGCCCGCGAGCACGGCAGCGTGTGGGTGCGGCTCGACTGGGGGCTGCTCGTCGCGGCGCTCGGGCTGTCGCTGCTCGGCGCGGTGCTGGTCTGGTCGGCCACCCGGCGCAGCGTCGGCGACGCGCTGCTGGCCAAGCACCTGGTGAACCTCGCGATCGGCGTGCTGCTCGGCGGTGCGGTGGCGCTCGTCGACTACCGCGGGCTGCGCGCGTACTCGCCGGTGCTCTACGTCGTGTCGATCCTCGGCCTGCTCGCGGTGCTCACGCCGCTGGGCTCGACCATCAACGGCTCGCACTCGTGGATCGTGCTGCCCGCCGGCTTCTCCGTGCAGCCGTCGGAGTTCGCCAAGGTCGCACTGGTGGTGGCGCTGGCCCTGCTGCTGGCCGAGAAGCGGGACGCCGAGGACCGGCCCCGGCACGTCGACGTCCTGCTGGCGCTCGTGGTGGCGGCGGTGCCCATGGCGCTGGTGCTGCTGCAGCCCGACCTCGGCTCGGTGCTGGTGCTCGCGGCGCTGCTGGTCGGCGTCGTGACGGTGAGCGGGGCGCCCGCCCGCTGGGTGGTCGGGCTGCTGCTGGTGGGTGCGGTCGGCGTCGGGGTGGGGTTGTCGACCGACGTCCTCGACACGTACCAGAAGGACCGGCTGACGGCCTTCGCCGACCCCACGGCCGACCCGCGCGGCATCGGCTACCAGACCCGGCAGGTGCGCATCGCGATCGGCACCGGCGGCGTCGAGGGGCAGGGTCTGACGCACGGCGTCCAGACGCAGGGCGGCTTCGTGCCGTACCAGCAGACCGACTTCGTGTTCTCCGTCGCGGGGGAGGAGCTCGGCTTCGTCGGAGCCGCCGGACTCCTTGCGCTGCAGGCGTTCGTGCTCTTCCGCGGGCTGGTGGTGGCGCGCCGGGCGGAGGAGATGTTCGGCCGGCTCGTGGCCATCGGGGTGGTGTGCTGGTTCACGTTCCAGGTGTTCGAGAACGTCGGGATGAACCTCGGGATCATGCCGGTGACGGGGCTGCCGCTGCCCTTCGTCTCGTACGGCGGCTCGTCGATGTTCGCCTCCTGGCTCGCGATCGGCTTGCTGCAGAACGTCCGCCTCGGCATGAGCGCCCGCCAGCCCTGACCTCTGCCACCACACTTGTGAAGGGTTTCCAACCCCTCGAACGCGCGTGAGGGGTTGGAAACCCTTCACAAGTGGCCCGGTGGTCGGGGCCGTCGTCCGGGTGTGGGATGATGAGCGTGGCGGTCCGGGTGGGTCATCCACCGGGCCGCGGTCGAGTGCAGCGCCGTTCAACGGCGCCAGGAACGCCGCGAGAGCTCGCGGGCGCCATGCATCAGCGGCCGCCCACGTACCTCTTGAGAGGCTGTACCCCCTTGTCCCAGAACGTCTCTGCCGTGCCCGCCGCTGTCTCGGCGTCCTTCGCCGACCTCGGCGTGCCGGCCCCGCTCGTCGCCTCGCTGGCGACCCGCGGCATCACCTTCCCCTTCCCGATCCAGGCCGCGACGCTGCCGGACTCCCTGGCCGGCCGTGACGTGCTCGGCCGCGGCCGCACCGGCAGCGGCAAGACCGTCGCCTTCGCGCTGCCCACCGTCGCGGCGCTCAAGCAGAGCGGCACCACCCGCCGTCCGAACCGGCCGCGCGCGCTGGTGCTGCTGCCGACCCGCGAGCTGGCCAACCAGGTCGCGGACACGCTGCGGCCGCTGGCGGAGGCGGTCGGCCTGTCGGTCGCGACCGTCTTCGGCGGCGTGAGCCAGAACCCGCAGGTGACCGCGCTGCGCAAGGGCGTCGACGTCCTCGTCGCGTGCCCCGGTCGGCTCGAGGACCTCATCGGCCAGGGCCACGTGCACCTCGACGCGATCGAGGTCACGGTGCTCGACGAGGCCGACCACATGGCCGACCTCGGCTTCCTGCCCGGCGTGAAGCGCATCCTCGACCGCACGCCGCGCGGCACGCAGCGCCTGCTGTTCTCGGCCACGCTCGACAACGGCGTCGACGTGCTGGTCAAGCGCTACCTCGACCAGCCCGTGACGCACTCGGTCGAGCCGGCCAAGGCCGACACCGTCGCCATGGAGCACCACGTGCTGGCCGTCGACAAGGCCGACAAGCCGGCCGTCGTGCGCGAGCTCGCCGGTGGCCAGGGCCGCAGCCTGCTCTTCATGCGCACCAAGCACACAGCGAAGAAGCTGGCGCGCCAGCTGACCGCCGCGGGCATCCCGGCCGTCGACCTGCACGGCAACCTGTCGCAGAACGCGCGCGAGCGGAACCTCGCGGCGTACGCCGACGGCTCGGTGCGGGTGCTCGTGGCCACCGACATCGCCGCGCGCGGCATCCACGTCGACGACGTCAACCTCGTCGTGCACGTCGACCCGCCGGCCGAGCACAAGGCGTACACGCACCGCTCCGGCCGGACGGCGCGGGCCGGCGCTGCCGGTGTCGTCGTGACGCTGATGACGCCCGACCAGCACGGCGACGTCCGGGTGCTGACGCGCCAGGCCGGCATCAAGCCGCAGCAGGCGGCCGTCGTCCCGGGGGACGCGCTGCTGCGCGACCTGGCCGGACCGGCGGCGGCGTACGTCGAGCCGGTTGCTGCTCCCGCGGCAGCCGGTACCCCGGCGCGAGGTGCGGTGCAGCGCAACGGTTCTGCGCGCTCGTCGCGCCCGGGTCAGGGTCGTCGCCGCGGCGGCTCCGGCTCCGGTGGGGCCGGCCAGGCGGCGACGCACAACAACCAGAGCGGCCAGACCGCGTCCGGTGGCGGCGTGGGTGGCGGCGGTCGCCGTCGCCGTCGTCGTCCCAGCGCCCGCTGATCCGTCGCGCGCTGCCGGACGTCTGCGCAGGCAGACGCGGGGGGTCGGTGTCGCTGACGCGCACGGATCCCCCTGTCTGCCTGCCGAGCCGGCGTGGTGGTCAGACCGGCGCCGGTACGAGGCGGCGCACGGCCGACATGCGCATCAGCGCACAGGCGGGGGGCCGCGTGCTCGGCCGATGCGGGCCGCAGCCGTTGCGCATGTTGGTCGGGTGGTCAGCCGCCGGCGTCGAGGTAGGTCCAGCGGCCGTCGACCCGCACGAACCGGCTGCGCTCGCGCAGCACGCCCCGCGCGCCGTCGTGCCGGTAGCGCGCCTCGAACGCCACCACGCCCTCGGTGTCCAGGAACCCGCCGCCGCTAACCTCGGTGACGTCGAGCCGCACCCAGCGCTGGGCCGGGTCGAGGTCGACGGACGACGGCGCTGTCGTCGGGTGCCACGTGCGCAGCAGGTACTCGGCGTCGCCGACGGCGAAGGCCGCGTAGCGCGAGCGCATCAGCTGCTCGGCGGTGGCGGCGTGCGAGTCACCGCGGTGCAGCCGGCCGCAGCACAGGTCGTACGGATCGCCCGACCCGCACGGGCACGACTGCTCCATCCGGGCATCATGCCCGCACCCGCGCCAGGTGGTCAGCGCTGGGCGCCGACCAGCTCGCGACGAGTGGTGACCTCGGCGTCAGCGCCGTCCGCCGGGGCGGGGTCGGGACGGCGGGCGCGCAGCCTGCGACGGGCCGGCACCTCGACCCAGCGGTGCATGGCCACCGCCACGCCGGCCAGCGCCCCGGCGTAGGCGAGCAGCACCAGCCCCCGCAGCCACCACGCCGAGCCGCTCACGGACGACGGCGCCAGCACCTGGTGCAGCACCGGCGTCAGCAGCACGTGCGTCATGTACAGGCTGTACGACACCTCGCCCCAGTAGCGGAAGGTCGACGAGCCGAGCAGCTTTCCCAGCGGTCCGCTGTCGAGTGCGACGCAGAGCACCAGCACGCCGAGCGCCGGCGCCAGCCAGTACCCGACGCGCACCTCGGGCACCAGCAGCACGACCGCCGCGATCGCGACCGCCAGCGGCACCGTGCAGCGCCCGACCCACCGCGGCTGCGCCTGGTAGACCCGCAGCAGCAGCAGCCCGGCGCAGAAATCGGTGGCCAGCCGCAGCATGCCCGCGTGCGGCACGTTGCCGTTGGGCAGCGCCCACAGCGCGAAGACGGTCAGCATCGCCGCGTACGCCGCGAGCACACCGAACGACGCCGCGACCGCCGAGCGCACGCGCCGCAGCCCCAGCAGCAGCAAGGGGCAGGCGAGGTAGGCGGCCCACTCGGCGCTGATGGACCACGCGGGACCGTTGAAGCTCGGCCGGTCGGTGAACCACTGGTGGGTCATCGTCAGGTTCGCGACGTACGCGTCCGGCGTGCGGCGGTGGCCGCCGTCCGTGACGCCGAGCGTGCCGACGACCGCAGCGAGGGCGAGGTCGAGGTGGAGGGTCACGACGTGGACGGGCCACACGCGGGCGAGCCGGTTGCGCACGAACGCGCGCGTGCGGTCCCCCCGCCAGCGGGCCAGCGCGTCGGAGTAGTTGTAGGCGAGCACGAAGCCGCTGAGCACGAAGAAGACGTCGACGCCGAGGTAGCCGGCGTCGAGCAGGGGGGCGACCGGGCGTAGCCCGGGCACCAGCGCGAGGACGTCGGCGCGGTAGTGGAACAGCACGACCCAGACGGCCGCGACGGCGCGCAGCCCGGTCAGGGCGCCGACGTGCGGGCGGGGGGTCTCGCGGCCCTGCATCGTGCTCCTCTACGTGGCCCCCGCCGGACAATTCGGACCAATCGATCCTACCGGGGACGTCGGGGGCCCGCCCGCGCACGCCGACGGCCGCCCCGACGTCCCGCGTTATCCTGGGGAGGTCCTCCCGTGCGTCGGGGACGTCCCCCCACACCTCTGGAAGGTCTTCCGTCATGCCGGTCGAGTCCGTGTTCGGTGCGCTGGAGCCGTTGCTCGCGCGCGTGAGCAAGCCGATCCAGTACGTCGGCGGCGAGCTCAACTCGACGGTCAAGGAGTGGGACGACGTCGCCGTCCGCTGGGCGCTGATGTACCCCGACGCCTACGAGGTGGGCGTGCCCAACCAGGGCACGATGATCTTGTACGAGGTGCTGAACGAGCGGCCCGACGCCCTCGCCGAGCGCACCTACGCCGTGTGGCCGGACCTCGAGGCCCTGATGCGCGAGCACGGGGTGCCGCAGTTCACCGTCGACGCGCACCGTCCGGTCGGCGCGTTCGACGTCCTGGGCGTGTCGTTCTCGACCGAGCTCGGCTACACCAACCTGCTCACGGCGCTCGACCTCGCCGGCGTGCCGCTGCACGCGCGCGACCGCGGTGACGACGACCCTCTCGTGCTCGCCGGCGGGCACGCCGCGTTCAACCCCGAGCCGATCGCCGACTTCCTCGACGCCGCCGTGGTCGGCGACGGCGAGGAGGCCGTGCTGACGATCACCGACGTGATCCGCGACCACAAGGCCGAGGGCAGCCCCGGCGGCCGCGAGGAGCTGCTGCTGCGCCTGGCTCGTACCGGCGGCGTCTACGTGCCGGCGTTCTACGACGTCGACTACCTGCCCGACGGCCGGATCAAGCGCGTGGCGCCGAACCGCCCGGGCGTGCCGTGGCGGGTCAGCAAGCACACCGTGATGGACCTCGACGAGTGGCCGTACCCCAAGCAGCCGCTGGTGCCGCTGGCCGAGAGCGTCCACGAGCGGATGAGCGTCGAGATCTTCCGCGGATGCACGCGCGGCTGCCGCTTCTGCCAGGCCGGCATGATCACGCGCCCGGTGCGCGAACGCAGCCTGCAGGGCATCGGCGAGATGGTCGAGAAGGGCCTGGCTGCGACGGGTTTCGAGGAGGTCGGGCTGCTCTCGCTGTCGAGCGCCGACCATTCCGAGATCGCCGACGTCACCAAGGGCCTGGCCGACCGCTACGAGGGCACCAACACCGGGCTGTCGCTGCCGTCGACCCGCGTCGACGCGTTCAACATCGACCTCGCCAACGAGCTCTCGCGCGGCGGACGACGCAGCGGCCTGACGTTCGCGCCCGAGGGCGGCAGCGAGCGGCTGCGCAAGGTCATCAACAAGATGGTCAGCGAGGACGACCTGATCCGCACCGTCGCGGCCGCCTACGCCAACGGCTGGCGCCAGGTGAAGCTCTACTTCATGTGCGGCCTGCCCACCGAGACCGACGAGGACGTGCTGCAGATCGCCGAGATGGCGGCGCGCGTGATCCAGACCGGCCGGCAGGTCAGCGGGCAGAACGACATCCGGTGCACGGTGAGCATCGGCGG